>JASGCP010000043.1 GCA_030053995.1 Phycisphaerales bacterium | reverse complement strand
ATATCCGATGCCATTCATTTTCGATAACGAAGTGAGCCGTAGTTTTGTAGCCCTTGCTCTGCAGTCTTGATTTTTTCTTTGTTTCTTTCTTTTGTATCAAGGCAAAAGAAAGAAAAATGACATTATAAAATACCAAATTATCATTTTTAAAGTCATCAAACTTCTACCATTTTACCCACCCTTTTCGTCATAGAGCCCAAAAGAAAGACAAGACAAATGACCTTTATAAAATATCAAATTGTAGTTTTAAAATCCAATTCATTTCTACCATTTTTACCCACTCAATTCGTCATAGAGCCATATTTATTTAAGATGTATCATAATAATAATTTAATAAGCTACTACTATGCAGTTGTTGCTACCAAAGTTAAAGCTACACACAATGTAAATTTAAAAATTTACATTGGATTATCATTAATCATAAAAAATTAATATATCTTAATAACCCTTCCTCTTGTAATCGTGCTTTTATAGACCTTATGCCTATTTATACTTTATTAATTGCCGTTATCGTATTAGCGTTTATTTTTGATTATCTCAATGGTTTTCATGATGCAGCCAATGCTATCGCAACCATCGTTTCTACAAAAGTTTTAACGCCTTTACAAGCTGTTATTTGGTCGGCGTTCTTCAATTTTGTAGCTTTTTTTATTGCCAAATACCTTATTGGCAATTTTGAAATTGGTAATACCATTTCAAAAGTAGTTAATATAAATTTTGTATCGCTTAAAGTCATCTTGAGCGGTTTAGTTGGTGCTATTACTTGGAATATTATTACTTGGTACTATGGTATTCCTTCTAGCTCTTCGCATACTTTGATTGGTGGCTTTGTAGGAGCCGTTATTGCACACATGGGTGGTATTTATTATCATGGTAGCATCATTTTAAATTTACATGTTCTTATACCTATTTTTATCTACATTTTTGTTGCCCCGTTCATTGGTATGGTTGCTGGATTTATCATTTCAATTTTATTTTTACATATTTTTAAAAAATCAAATCCACATAAAGCAGACAGTTTTTTTAAAAAGTTGCAGTTAGTATCTTCAGCAGCGTTTAGTATTGGTCATGGTGGAAACGACGCCCAAAAAGTAATGGGTATCTTAGGCGTTGCCGTTATTTCCTACGAAATTAGTACCGGCAATATGGCGTATATTCAATCTACTAATAGATTTCAGTTATTTCAGGAACACTACTGGTGGGTACCGGTGTTTAGTTTTTTAGCAATGAGTTTGGGCATATTAAGTGGCGGATGGCGTATTGTTAAAACGATGGGTACAAAAATAACCAAAGTTAACGCGATAGAGGGGGTTAGTGCAGAAACAGCTGGGGCTTTAACTTTATTTTTAACAGAACACTTGGGCATACCGGTTAGTACCACCCATACGATTACAGGTTCTATAATTGGTGTTGGTGCTACCAAAAGGCTCAGTGCAGTAAGATGGGGTGTTACCATACAGCTTATGTGGGCGTGGATACTTACCATTCCTATAACAGGACTTATAGCAGCAATTGTTTATTATGTTGCCGGTTTTTTTGGTCTATGATGAAATGAAAAGCAACTAAATGATTGTTTAATTATAAAAATATGTTCCTGTTTGAACGGCAACCATTCAATCCTGTTCATTTCATTATAGAGCCTAATTAATAGTTTAGCAACAACCGTGTTCACAAGAATCGTGGCAACCATTATAATCACAATCGCCCATAAAATCGTTACATCCTGTGTAACCATCTGTTTTTTTTATCCCTTTAGCTTTAGCACCACGAACCCTTTTGCTTTCAACTCTTGTTAACAAGCAACCTAAACCCAAATTTTTTTGTTTCATAATTTTAAATTTTACTGTTTTTTTAATTGTGACAAAATTATCTACAACTACTATATATTAGATGGTTTTTAAGCATTATAGTTAAAAGCTAATTTAAAAAAAAAATCGATAGAAATTGGGCTAAATCATATTTTGAGGTGCTAAGAGGGTTGATTAATGGATAATGGTCAACCAATTCGCCATTTTCAATTTTCAATTTTCTGAATCACCGATGACACAGATTAAGCGGATTACACGGATTTTCTTTGTAATTGTCTGAACCTGAATTTTTAGAATTAAAGAATGGACAGAATTAACTTTTTCTGAATATGGTGGGGGCATTTTTCGGACAGGTAGTTAATATATAATTTAAATGTAATTAGTTTAGATTTAAGCAGGAATGGACTTATTCAAATACCCGGTGAAATTGGGAACTTAACAAACTTGACAAAATTAGTTTTAATAGAGAATCAACTTATCCAAATTCCCAGCGAAATCGGACATTTAACGAACTTGACAAATTTATGGTTAGGCGGGAATAAAATTACCGCCATTCCCAGCGAAATCAAAAACTTAATGAAATTGAATATTTATGGCTTTGATGACTAAAAGCATTAATCATAAAATAAAAAAGGTTACATCTTATTTTTTGCCCTAAAGTAAAAACACGAGAATAGAAAAAGAGGAATGATTTTACATGCATTTACTTTCCAAATGCAACTGATTTAATTGTACGCATTCCTGAAATTATTTGAGCATTTGACCAAGTTTGCCCGCCGTCCGTCGTGGTAGAATACCCGCTGTTATCGCCCGCCGCCACGCCATTTGTTGCTGAACTAAAAGCAACTGAATTAACTGCACCTAATCCTTGAATCTGTTGAGCAGGTGCCCAAGTTTGCCCGCCATCCGTCGTGGTAGAATACCCGCTGTTACCGACCGCCACGCCCTTAGTAGCTGAACTAAAAGCAACTGAATTAATTATATCCATTCCTGAAATTGTTTGAGCATTCGACCAAGTTTTACCGCCGTCCGTAGTCGTGGAATAAACACCCCCATTAATCCCAACCCCTACCGCCACGCCATTTGTATCTGAACTAAAAGCAACTGAATTAATTCCACCCATTCCTGAAATTTTTTGAGCATTCGACCAAGTCTTACCGCCGTCAGTTGTATACGAATAAGCACCACCATTATTATAGCCTACCGCCACGCCCTTAGTAGCTGAACTAAAAGCAACTGAATTAATTCCAAGCATTCCTGTAATTGTTTGAGCATTCGACCAAGTTTTACCGCCGTCCGTAGTGGTAGAATAATTGCCGTTATAGCCTACCGCCACGCCATTTGTAGCTGAACTAAAAGCAACTGAATAAATTCCACTCATTCCTGTAATTGTTTGAGCATTCGACCAAGTTTTACCGCCGTCCGTCGTGGTAGAATAATTGTTGTTACCGACCGCCACGCCATTTGTTGCTGAACTAAATGCAACTGAACGAATACTAATACTATCGAATCCTGGAATCCGTTGAGCCAACGACCAAGTTTTACCGCCGTCCGTTGTATAAGAATAAGTACTACCACCATAATCAGTATCACCTACCGCCACGCCGTTACTGTTACTAATAGGTTGCCCGACATTAAAGCTAACACTTGCCATTTGTGTTGCATTACTTAAATCTTTAACAACAAGATTTACGACTCTATTACTATTAGGAACTTGCGTAACAAATCCTAACATAATTGTTGTATCAACAGTAGCACTTGAAAATAAAACAAATGCTTGTCCTTTATTATACATTCTGTTATTGTATATTATAGTATCGTTATCATTAGGATAAAAAATATACTGCCTATTTAATTGACCATCTGATTGTATTCTTAAATATATTTGACCTGTATCACCTACATTAATTGTTTTAGTAGCAACAGTTCCCGATACAACAAATCCATTAATTAAACTTTTATTTACTACAAAATTAAGAGTATCTACTCTTGTTATATTATTTATAGGATCATTAATAGTAACCGTTACAATTCTATTTAAACTAGGTATTTTTGTAATAAGACCTACATTAGATTGCAGTAAAGCAACAGATATATTCTGTGCTAGTGTATCTATTAAAGAATTATAATATAGTTGGCTTTTGCTATAATCAAAAATACTATCACCGTTGCTTACTAAATAATTATAAGTTCTTGTAGTACTTCCATCAGAAAATATCTGTATCGTAAAAGCTCCGGTATCATTTGTTGTTATAGTACGATTGTTAGAAAAAAGGTTTATTACAAAGCCTGATTGAATAGATACATTGGCCGATATAGTTTGAGTAATATTTGAAGCACTATTTTTAAAAGTAAAATCAATCGTCTGCTTAGTATTATTATCAGATACTGAAGGTGCATAGTAAAAAGTAACAGTACCATTAATTGGCATTAAAGTTATTGGCTCATTAGCAGAATACATACCACCATTATAAGTAACAGGAACATTTACTAATGCTATTATATTTGCAGATATATTTGCAGAATTGCTACCCGCAAAATTTGTTTTACTACTTGAAATTGCACCGCCATTAATATTAAAAACAAAAGCATTTTTACCACCTACTAAAACATTTTTTGGTACTTGTATATTAGACGCAATATTATTATCATAATTACTATTAGATTCTATAGTTTTTCTGCAACCAAAAAGAATCAAACAAATAAAACCGCCCAAAATATATTTTTTCATATTTTATTTTTTACAAAACTATTTTAAAAAAGGCAAAAGTTAAAGACTTCTTTTTTCAGTTCGCAAGCTCACTGAAAAAAAAGATAAGTGCTATCGACTTTAACATATTAGACAAATAAAAAAGGTAAAAGTTAAAGACTTCTTTTTCAGTTCACAAGCTCACTGAAAAAAAGGATAAAAGCTATTTATATCCCGCATTATTGGATTAAAGAAATGACTAAACAGTCCTTTTTTGGCTCTATGACGAAAGGGATAAAAATATTTTGGCTAAAGCCTTATTATTAAATTTATTTGTCCTCCGGATAAATCTGGATGCAATTGATGGCAAAAAACAAATTTCAAAAAAGATTAATAGCCATGGTTTAACTGAAAAAATAATAATAATTGTCCCCAGATTTATCTGAGGTGCAATTATTAAAATCCGTGTAATCCCCTTAATCTGTGTCATCCGTGATTCAGACAAAAACAAATTGAAAATTGAAAATGGCGAATTGGCTGACCCACGCCTTGCACTTTAACGGGGATTGGACTAATGATTAATTCAGGTAGCTACCATAATAATCCGTGTAATCCCCTTAATCTGTGTAATCCGCGATTCAAACAAAAAAAAATTGAAAGTTGAAAATGGCGAATTGGCTGACCATTAACCATTATAGTTAAAAGCTAATTAAAAAAATCGATAGAAATTATAATATAGATCATATAACAAAAAAATTTATATACTTTTATAGTCTAAAACAGTTTTACAACTATGATTATCTATAATGTAACTTCAAAAGTAAGTGCACCAATGCAGCACGATTATATTCAATGGCTAAAAAAAGAACATGTACCCGATGTTTTAAAAACAGGCTGTTTTGACCATGCAAAAATTTTTAGGCTCTTAGAAGTAGATGATGCGGAAGGTCCAAGTTTTGTTATCCAATATGTTACTGGTAATAAAGCTAACTACGACAGGTATATCGCTCAATTTGCTAATTCATTAAGACAAGATGCCAAAGATAAATGGGGGCATAATATTGTTAGTTTTAGAACCGTTATGGAAGAATTATAGCCTATTGTGGTAAATACCAATCAATTGGGCTTTGATTTTTTTTAATGAGCCATTCGTTTGCTTTACTAAAGTGTTTACAACCCAGAAAACCTTGGTAGGCACTCAATGGCGAAGGATGGGCGGCACATAGAACAAGATGTTTTTGCTGATTGATTAGTACTTTTTTCGATATAGCCTGTTTACCCCACAATAAAAAAACGACCGCTTTGCATTCATCACTAATAATTTTAATAACCGCATCCGTAAACTGTTCCCAACCTATATGAGCATGACTATTGGCTTCTTGAGGACGAACAGTTAGTACGGTATTTAACAAAAAAACACCTTGTTTTGCCCAGTTTGTTAAATCCCCATGTTTAGAGAGTGAAACACCAACATCATTGTGTAACTCTTTAAATATATTTTTTAAAGATGGCGGAATAGGCACCTGTTTAGAAACGCTAAAACTGAGACCCATGGCTTGCCCTGGTCCATGATAAGGGTCTTGCCCCAATATAACAATCCGCACAGATGATAGAGGCGTTTGATTAAAAGCATTAAAAATTAAATTACCGGGTGGATAAAATATTTGTCCACCGGCACGCTCTAATTGTAAACGTTTAACTAAATATTCAAAATATTCTTTTCTAAATTCTTCTTTTAATGATAGTTTCCAACCTGCTTCAATGTTAACATCCATAAAAAGAATTAAAAAAGATTTTTAAAGAAGCAATTTTACAATTAATTTTACAATCTTGTATCATTTTGGTTCGGTAGCTCAGCTGGATAGAGCAACTGCCTTCTAAGCAGTAGGTCATTGGTTCGAATCCAATCCGAATCACAGGTTTTTGTTGTAAAATTAAAATACGATCGAATTTTAAAAATTGACAAGCGATTACTTGCTTGTGTTTTAGTACTCTATGGCTGTTCTATAAGAAGGTGGGTATATCTTAGTAGTAGCTATTGTGCAATTACTTCATTAGAACCTATTAACGCTTTTTGTTCCGTAGCTTTTATAAAAAACTGTACTATTACAAGAAGTAAAACAAAAACGCCAATACCAACCCAAATATTGTTAACAGAAGAATCTGCCCCCATTGTTTGTTTAATCTCCTCCTTAGTTTTGCCCATCAAATGCAACACATATAAAGCTGTAACACTTACAGAGTTGTTAATAAAATGAAAAAGAATATTGAGCCAAATACTTTTACCATAATAATAAATCAAACCAAGAAAAACGCCAATAGTAAAGCGTGCCAAAAAGCCAAAATAAGAAAGATGAATAGCACTAAAGATAATACTGGTTAGAATAATACCTGCCCACTTATTTTTAAAAAGACCAATTAAACCAAACTGCAAGGAACCTCTAAAAAAAGTTTCTTCTACTATGGCGGGCAATAAAGCAATCGCACATAGACTAATGAAGTACTGACCAATATTATTAGCAATAGCCATTGAAAGAACGGTATCCAGATATTTATCTTCGGCCGTTTTAAATTGTTGTAAAAGTTGTTTGGGTAAAGGGATTAAATTGGTAATGGTTGTTAAATAATCAGCAAACAAGATAACTAATGGAATCATGCAAAGCAACCAAAGAACTTCCTTTTTTGTAATATGAGCATTAAACCCTAAGGGTGCAAACGCTTTTTTAAAGAATATAAGCGAAATACAGATAGGGGGTATCAAAAATGTAACAATTGACATCAAAGCATTGAGTATTTCAAACAAAGTGCTCTGTCCGGGCATTTGAGAAAGTTTTGATAACTCCAGTACCCCATTGGGGACATAATGTTTAATAATATACGCTGATAGTAAAGAAGCAACGATTATAAACAATCCTGCAAAAAATAAAAGACATCCGAGGTAAGCTAAAAAATTTATTTTTTTGTCGTCTGAACGCAACATTGTCTTATATCTTTATTTTTTATTTTATACTTAAGCAATACATAGCAACATTTTATCAATATTACTCTTTTAATAATAAGCAACGCTTGCGCCTATATTTTATACAATTAGCTTAAAAAAACTATAGGCAATTATTTAGGGATTCTTTTTGCAAAATTACCAATAACAAGATAATACAGTGGACCCTGCTGGGCTTGAACCAGCGACCCTCTGATTATGAGTCAGATGCTCTAACCAACTGAGCTAAGGGTCCTTCTGAATAAAAAATACTCAGAACAAAAAAATAAGGAAATAATAAAATGCAAACAAACAGATTAAATCTTCTTTTCCTTGATTCGTGCACTTTTGCCACTTCTATTCCGCATGTAGTAAAGTTTAGCTCTTCTTACTTTACCAACTTTATTAAGAACAATAGAATCGATATTAGGCGAATAGATTGGAAACAGCCTTTCAACACCTACGCCATCAGATATTTTTCGTATTGTAAAAGTTACCGTTGCTCCTCTACCTTGCAATTTAATAACATCACCTCTAAAATCTTGGATTCTTTCTTTACCGCCCTCAATTATTTTGTATCGTACGGTTATATTGTCTCCACTTTTAAATTTTGGTAATTCCTTTTTAGCTGTTAATGTATCTTGTACAAATTTGATAGCTGAAGATGCGCTCATAAAATATGAAATGATTAAAAAAATTAAGCCGTAGGCAAAACAGATACCAAGGTACGATTAAGTCGTGTTTTTTTGAATTCAACCGTCCCTGCAATTAAAGCGAATATTGTAAAATCCTTCCCTATTCCTACATTCCTACCGGGGTGGTAGACCGTACCGCGTTGTTTCAAGATAATATTACCAGGTATAGCTATTTGCCCGCCAAAAATTTTAACGCCTAAACGTTTACTATTAGAATCGCGACCATTTTTTACGCTACCTTCACCTTTTTTATGTGCCATAAATATATTTTTTCTTAAATATAAAACAAATGCAATTTAACTAATGCTGTCTATTTTTATTTGTGAATACTCGGTACGATGACCTATTTTTTTTCTAAAGCCCTTTCTTCTTTTCATTTTAAAGGCAATAACCTTATCACCTTGTACCATATCCTTGATAACGGTGGCTTTAACGGTTGATTGGACATCTTTACCGGCTACTATTTTACCGTCCTTCTCTAAAAAAAGTACTTCAGAAAACGAAACTTGTTCTGGGGCTTTTACTTTTAAGTGGGGTACATAAATAGTATCGCCAACTTGAATTTTAAATTGTTGCCCAGCTATTCTAACGACTGCCATCATATATAAAAAAATTAAGACTGCAAAAATAAGTTTTTTTTTGATATTTCACAAATAAAATATTGCATTTCCTTTTATGATGCCAACTTGTTACTTTTTGTTGTTTACACCTTGCGGATGAAATCGTTCGTAAACCTTTTTTAATTGCTGAATAGAATTATGGGTATAAACCTGGGTTGCCGCCAAACTAGAATGCCCTAATAACTCTTTCACGGCGTTCAATTCTGCACCGTTATTCATCAAATGCGTGGCAAAACTATGCCGAAGGACATGCGGACTTTTTTTCTTTTGTAACGACACCTTCGCTAAATTTTTTCGAACAATTAAATATACCGTTTTAGCGACCAATGGTTTGCCTTTTTTATTAACAATTAATCTTTCCCCATCGAAGCCTTTGTTTATTTTCTCTTCTTGATAATCTTTTAGTTTGTTTAGTAAATCAGGCATTAAGGGTATGATGCGTTCTTTATTACCTTTACCAACAACTTTTATTGTACGATTGCCAACATCGATTTGATGATAAGACAAAGCGACAAGTTCGCTAACGCGGATGCCTGTCTCATAAAATAACTGTACAATAATTCGTTCAGTTTTTCCTTCCCAATCATCTGCAAAATGATCATTATGAAAAAGATCGTGTAGTTCTTTAGATTCAATAAATGTTGGTAATCGTTTAGCTATTTTGGGAAGTGCTATTCCTTTCGCGGGGTTATTGGTAACATAGCCGTAACGCAATTGCAATTTAAAAAAGGAACGAACAGCCGCAATTTTTCTGTGCAGACTTTTATGAGCCATATCGCCCTTTTTTAAAGTCATTAACCAATCGCGCACCATGATGCTATTGATGTCTTTCATGGATACAGATCCAAAAACCTTTGTAACAAAATCAAAAAACTGTTCTAAATCATGCTTATAGGCAATAGAAGTATGTTTAGAAAATCGTTTTTGATGTTCTAAATAATTTAAAAAGTCTAATAAATATTGATCGTTTGTTTTTTCCATCGATTAAAGTATAAGGGCATACAGTTATCAACAACCTATTCAAATCATTCTAATTTTTGATAATTTGCAATTTGCTGTTTACTTTGTACTAAGTTTAAGGTGATACCAGCATTTAACCAGCTTTTACCAAAGCCACCTTCTAAGTTAATAGCTAATTGATCAGTAGCGTAATAACGCAATCCTACTTGAGGTCCACCATAAATTAGAACACTAGCATAAGTCTGCCTGTTAAAAAACTGTGCCGCTATGCCGGTGCCGATATTAGCACCTACATAAATATCTAATTTATCGGCTGCAATATCTTTTTTAGAATGATCGGCTATAAGTTGATAAAAATGAAAATTGCCAATAAATCCTAAAGGCACATTGAATTCATAACGACTAAATCCAAAGCCGGTAGTTAAGCCTACGCCAATATATTTATGGATACCAAATTCCATTTGTAAATTAAACTGACCGGTGCTAGGATTATAATAAGCAGGGAAGTTTAGTCGTGCGTAGTTATTAGGTAAATAAGAAAAATTACTCCCACCAATGCCTAAGGATAATAATCGAGCATCTTGCGTAAAAGCTTGACTAAACGACTGCATAGATAGAAGTAATGAAAACAAAACAAAAGTAAAAAAACGAATAAAACGCATGTTTATAAATATTTAATTGGTAAAAATAACGCACTTAGTTTAAGCATAACACAATGTGTACTCAGAATATCTAGATAAATCTAATCTATTAAATTAATTATTACGCATTACTTTGAATAAATATTTAAGCAAAATTTATTCGTTATATGCCCCGTCTTTTTTTTGAGGTGTGCATTAGAAATTAAGGTGTAATAATAAAAAACTCATTTACATACTTATAAAGACTACTTTTACACAAATTTATTCTATTGCAACAAGTAAGAAATCGTCAATTTATATTAGGTGTTATAGCAACCTTAGTGGTTAATCTTTGCTTTGCAATAGGTGTCAATGTTATCAGTTGGGCTGGTAGAAAAGGAATTAATCCCTTTGCTATATCTTGTGTAAGAAACTGGTTTTCTGTTATTCTGTTTACCGTATATGCTTCTTTTTTTTTAAAAGGTAAGGTAAAAAAATTACTACCAAAAGACTATAAATGGATAATATTATCAGCGGTTACGGGATTGGTCATTAACGGCGTTGCCGCAACCTACGGCTACACTTTTACATTAGTTACACACAGTTCTTTAATTTTAGCCATGGCACCAATTTGGATGATATTAGGCGGTGCTATTTTTTATAAAGAAAAATTACATGGTCGGGTTATCATTGGTGTTTTAATGGGCATGATTGCCACGGTCATGATTATTTTTAGTAAAGAGAATCCCGAGAATGAACACCTTGCAAAAAATATACCATACGGTGATTTTTTTGTTTTATTTTCAACGCTTGGGTATGCTACTTATGTGCTCATTTCAAAAAAAATAGCTACGAAAGGGTATCACCCCATACAGCTACTAAAATATACATTTATTGCCTCTTCAATTATTATAACGCCTCTTTGCGGAAATTATTTTTTAGCTATTAACTGGCATATATTGACTGCTTTAGAATGGATCTTTTTTTTTATTTGTCTTGGTTTTATTCAAACTGTTTTACCCTATTTACTTATTTCGTATGCGGTACCGGCCATTGGCAGTTTAAACTACGGATTATTAGTTTTTCTGCAGCCATTATTTGCTTGTTTAATTGGCATTTTGTTCTTAGGTGAACAGTTAACAAGCATCATTATTTATGCATCTGTTCTTTTATTTATAGGTTTATATATTGCACAAACTGCAAGTGCAAAAGTAAAACACCATGAGATTTAATGGTTAAGTAATTGCCCATTAAAACGGTATTAATTATTGTTTAAAATGATGATGGCAATAAGTGCACCTAATTATTATATCTTAACTACCTGTCCGAAAAATGCACCCCACTATAAAAAATTTAGCAAGTTGGGTTAAGGAGCTACACGAATAAATAAAAATACCCCAAATTTCTCTGACCATAAAGCCGGCAAAGGTCGGGGCAACACTTTCCATATAAAATCGATTCTTCCAAACTTAAAAATATTATCGATCCCTGTGCCCACTTCTAAATAAAAACCATTATTTAAGTTTTGAAAATAATTAGTACCAACAAAATTTAATTTTTTATTGGCTTCTGATATAGAACCCCACACACCTCGTGCTGTCCAAAACTGTCTAAATTTAAGTCGTCTCGTTACATGCCATAATTGAAAAAGACCAGGTCCTATATTATGTTCGATGTGAAAACCAGCGTATTGATCAGTCATGTACTGGTACTGGTTCATTAAATTAAAAGTAGCTTTATTAAACCAATAATTTTCATTACCTGGTTGAAAAGGCAAAAAAGGATAAGGAACGGTACCCCAGAGTTTACCCGCAAATATATTCAAATAAATATTATTACCGATTGGTGCACAAGGTATCCTATAATAAACATTACCATCCAACTTACTGTAATCATAATTACTGCCGAGTACATGGGACCACCCCTTAGAAAACTTAATATTGGTAATAGGATATTTACTGCTTAAACTAACTCTCAGAAAATTTGTTGGTTCAATAAAAGTCTCTAAATAAGCATATCGAATATTAAAAGAGCTTTCAAAATTATTTAAAAATTCACCTGGTTTTTTTCCGAAGTAAGTAACATCGGGTAAATTTAAAATTGGTAAGACTCTTTTTTGATTTAACGCAACCGTAAACTGAAACCCTTTATTATTTTCTTTAAAAAACTCAAATAAACGATTTTCTAATCTTTGCAGTTTAAAGGGAACGCCCGGCTTTCTTACTAAGCTGATGATAGAAGTCGAGGCAAAATTATTGTAATATATCTGTCCCTGATCAATGTCATTCGAATACCAAAGATGTATGTACAGTCTAGGATTTTTCTTGATGAGATACAAAATTTCAGCACCACCCTTCATTTTTGTATCTCTAAAGCCGTAAGCTGTATAAGCATGTAAATAAATCTTCTTGCTGAATTTATAATTAGTACCCAAGTCAAAACGAAGGCGGTATCCCTCACTAGCATTATAACCAATCCAATTAAACCAAGGACCTATTTGTAATTTCCACAAGTTAGCATACCCGGTAAACAAAAAACGAGCGGAGTTTCTATAGGTTTCAAATTTTGGATTTTTCTGGATAGAGTCTAACATTTTATAAATACCCTGTTCTTGTTTGGTTAGTTGCTCGGGTCTTTTGGTTGTCCAAAAACTATCGTTTACCTGCTCTAGATTATTACTAATGACTACCTCAACGGGCTTTCTATTTTTATTAAGTTCCTTTTGCACGATGGGGCTGTTTATAGAAATATCGCTATAAATTGCAGACTTGGTAACAATTACGCCGATACCATTTTTAGTTAATGCTGATAGCACCATTGAAAACTTATCTTTATAAGGAAACCAAATGGTATCATTCAACCATTGATACTCTTTATAAACACTGAGATGCTCTATAAAATTAATATTAGCTTCTTGTGGTAAGGTTATCTCTATTCTTTGAATAGCAAAAGTAGTATCTGCAATCCATGCATCCCCAGCAAAAAGGATATCCCCTTTATGTAATGGGGCAAAATTCAAATGCAATAACCGCTTATTATTAAGATATTGGGTATCTAAGAGTTTAAATTTATAAAAACTACCGGCGTTAGGGTTAAAGGGACCCATGTACCTTGAGTTTGAAATTCCTATTAAATCATTGTACGGGTTAAAATCTTGGTATGTGTTACCCAGAAATTTTAAAACGCTTTCGTTCTGTATGCCGTTGGTTTTTGCTGCTAGAAGAATCTCTCTTGTTCTAAAAGGTTTTTGTTCATGATAATAATACGAAAGCGACTCCGACAAAAAAGTTGGTAAAATTGAAGTGCCGTATTTGCTACTATCAAGATAACTAAATGCAAAATCAAAGGGTTTAAATATTCCCGATTTTTTTAAAAAACCGTTCTTTTTTATGTTATTTAGATCTAGTTCAATTTTGTTGTAAGTTTTGTAACCATAATTATCGAGCTCCTTTGTATCATTAAAAGGTTTTCGTTTCATAACCTTTCGCCAAAACCATAATCCGCGGTCATAAGTTACTTTTCGCAGTCGAACATCTTTTGTATTTTTAAGGACTGATAGCTTAATTGAATAAAATAAGCTATCAGTGGTAGCACTTTTGAAAGGTAATTTATAAATTTTATAGCCAACGGCACTTATTTCTAAGGTATCGGCTATATACAATCCATATACCTTAAAACTGAATCTGCCCTGCGAGTCCACATTGGTACCTGAACCGGTATGTATTAAAAATACAGAAGCCGTTGGTACGGGTTCTTTCGTTCTTTCATCCATCACGATACCAGTAATAACTCTATACTGTGCCAAACTGTGCACATAAAATAAAGTAAAAACTAGACTAATAACTAAGCTCTTTTTAAAAAAGGACACAAAGATGATATTAGAATGAGATACAAAGCCTTTACATACAAAATAATTGGGGTCTTTATAGGTAATAACATTTTAGAATATACAATTTATTTGTGGTTTTCTTTATAGATTTTTTCATAACTTGCAGACAATAACCCATACTTAAATTTCGCTATTATTAGCTTATTGTACTCTTTGTCAAGCTACAAAAATATAAATTACTTTTTTATGAAACATAAATTTAAAGCCACCCAAATTTTTGATGGTCATCAAATGCATGAGTCTGATATGGTATGTATTTTTAATGAGCAGGGGCAATTTGAAAGTTTGGTACCTTTAGCTATGGCTGGGGACGATGTTAAAACACTATCGGGTATCTTGTCTCCTGGTTTTGTTAATTGTCATTGTCATCTAGAGCTCAGTTGCTTCAAAGATAAAATACCGCAACATACCGGGCTACCCGAATTCGTGCGCCAAATTGTGAGTATAAGACCGACTTTTAGCGATCAAGATAAAGCGGTGGCCATAGAAAAAGGGTACCATGAGATGTTCGAAAATGGGATTATGGCAGTAGGTGATATTTCAAACGACACAACGAGTATTGTGGCAAAAAGAAAGGCGAAAATTCAGTTTGTCAACTTTATAGAGGTATTTAATTTTGTAAAAAATGATCCACAAGCGTGCTTAAAAATATCCTCATCTGTTTATGAGCAATTCCAGAAAGAACTACCATTCTTTCAATCAACTTTGGTACCGCATGCCTGTTATACCGTTTCATTTGAATTATGGGATTTGCTGATACCGCACTATGAATCGAGAACGGTATCAATTCATAACCAAGAATGCCCAGAAGAAGAAGAGTTTTGTTTTAGTGGTACGGGTGCCATGAAAATTTTTTTTGATGATCAAAATATACAGCCCGGTATTCCTAATCCTACAAAGATGCGAACGGTGCCATATTATGCACATAAAATGAAGGGGGCTAAAAACAATATTTTTGTTCATAATGTGCAAACAAAAGAATCTGATATTGCATTAATCAACCAAACATGCAAACAAAGTAATAATTATTTTTGCTTATGCATTAATGCAAACCGCTACATTCAAAATAGCATTCCGCCTATTGATTTGTTTAGAAAAACGCAATCAAAAATTGTGTTAGGAACGGATAGCTTAGCGAGTAATTTTTCTCTAAGTATTTTAGATGAAATTAAAACTATCCGCCAGCATTTCCCACACATACCCGTCAGCGAAATATTATCATGGGCTACGGCAGAAGGTGCTGCAGCGTTAGAATTGTCTGATACATTAGGGTCTTTTAAGCAAGGTAAAAAACCAGGGCTGGTATTACTCGACAATGAAATGACGACGGTAAAAAGATTGCTATAAACCCATACCCGTGTGGCATACTCTTGTGTTGTTTTAAGTATAGTAATATCCCCCTGTATGCAAGGCATACAATTTTATTGTCTCTATGATGAAAAGGGTGGGTAAAGTGTTAGAAGTTTGATGACTTTAAAAATGATAATTTGGTATTTTATAAGGTTATTT
>JASGCP010000171.1 GCA_030053995.1 Phycisphaerales bacterium | reverse complement strand
AAAAAGAGTGCCTAAATATACCCATAAATTAGAGCTAAAAAGTTGCTTTTCCAAAGGACAATTTAAAGGTTTATAAGGTCGTTTTTCTTGGCTCTATGACGAAAAGGGTGGGTAAAATGTTAGAAGTTTGATGACTTTAAAAATGATAATTTGGTATTTTATAAGGTTATTTTTCTTTCTTTTGTCTTGATACAAAAGAAAGAAACAAAGAAAAGATCAAGACTGCAGGATTAATGGTTAATTATCAATGTTTAATGATTAATGGGGGGTGGTTTATTAATGACTGTACAATTTTAGTATCGCTACCACTCGCTTTCTTTGATATATTCGCCTTCGCCCATTTTCGATGGGCACTTCGTTCGCCTTGTTTTGCCACGCCATTCCTCTCAGGGCATTCCGGCTATATGCGAAAGGGTAATCAATATAAAATTGAGCTATGTTACTCACTCATTTCATCATAGAACCATATTAAATGGCACCTTCCAAGGCATAATGACACAATTGTATTCAATAAAATAGGGTTACATCTTCCACAAGTTTGACATTAAAATCATTGATTTTGATTCTTAATAGCCGGTATAGAGTAAGAAGCTCTAAGCCCTTTTACAGTTATATAGTATCCTGCATTAGGAAGTGCAACCGGTAAATCAATAGGATAAATGATAATTCCGCCTGTGTATGTTACTTGTTGACTAGAAAGCAATTGTCCAAGAAGCGAAAATAATGATATCGTGTATGAGCCCGTTGGTACCTCATTAAACTGTACGGACAGCTTTGTAGTAAATGGGTTAGGTATTGCAATAATAGGGGCTATTTCATTTTTTGATTGATAGATTGTTGTGATCGGACTAACCACAGGCGATAATTGTTTTGTTCTTATGGCGGTTATTCTATAGGTGCTCTTGATACCAAATACATTATTGTCTGTAAAATTAAAAGATTGTTTAGTATTATTATTGTATCTCGGTAAAACAACGGCAATGCTATCAAATTGATTAGTAATGAGATTTAATTTTTCAATACGATAATGAGCAATATAATACTCATTATTCATTGCAAAATTAATTTGGATGGCGTTATTAATCAGTTCGCCATTTAAATCAATAAAAGCTATTCTGGGAATTAGTCCATAAACAATGGCAAAACGATTGGTGGCGTAAGAGTTAGGATTTGAGTTAATATTGGCTGTATATAAGACATCTTGATTATCCGGTAAAACAAGTAAATCATTAGGATTTAGCCTATCATATAGATACGGTTGTATGGAAGTATTGGAAAAATTTTGAACATATAATTCTAATTGGTAAGACGATAAGCCCTGTATATTATCAACCATGAGTTGTGTTGTATCGAGCTCGTTAACCATCGGCACATTGACAATTGTATAATTTTTACTATTTGAAAGAATGCTTATATTTTCAGTAACATTCGGCAGTTTTAGAGAATAATTACTGGGGTCTGTGGGATCATAAAGATCGTTAGCATTGAGTAAAACACCATCAACGATGCTGGAGTTAGGACTAGTTCCTGTATTAAATGTTCTTAGATTGACGCGGCATTGCACCAAGTTAGAGATAGGTGTTGTAGGCTGGGGATTCTGCCCCTGATTACTAAAAGGTAACAAACTGCTACCGGGTATTTTCATGTCCTCCGTAACTTCTAACATGCCAGATTGAATTGGCTCAACAATAAATGCTTGCCCCGATTGTATGATGCGATTCAAATTGGATAAAGGTGCTTGGTCATAGTTGTTCGTTAAACTATTCCAACTATTTGAAATAAATCCGCCATTGCTTCCTAAACTAGGATCAAAAACTTTCACTGCTTGTTTGATGAGGGGCGTATTAGTTGCCAACTGATAAAGCTGGTCAAAACTAATGGAACTTGCAAAAGGATTTGGAATCAAGGAAACCGATGATGGTGAAACAGTGAAGGACTGATTACCAATACTCGGCAATCCGTAAGCCATTAATATGGTGGGTCTAACAGGTGCAATCACGCGTATTAAATAACCCAGATAATCGGTAATATAGGTATTATTGGTATTAGGAATAGGCGACCACTGAGCCGGAGACCCACTCGATAAAAAATACATGGTTGTATCCTGATTACCGGAAAATCCGTTAGCGGCACCGCCTGGTCCATAAATACTGGTGCCTAATTGCCACGAATTGCTAATCAAAGCACTCGGGCTAGTTAGGGGTGCCGTAAGTAAGGTAAAAGCATTGATAACAGGGAAATACCGTTGCACATACATCGTTCCTTCAAGATACCCGCCGGCCGGATTGCTGGCAGTGATCCTTGATGTTTGATAGGCTGTGGACAACATCGTTAGATTGTTATTAGCATTAACGAGTGCATTGCTAGGAGCAATACTTAATACATTGCTGATATTCAAATTGTTATCAATACGAACAGTACCAGCTGACACTTGAAAACTATCTAAAATATTTGTTTGTCCCGCAACGGCTTGATCAAACTGCACATTCGATAGCGTACTAACATTAGACAAATTATCACCCATTAATAAAATCGCCTTGCTATTGCCGGTTAATGCACCATTTTGTGTTTCCACCGCCCCAGCTAAATTAACCGTATTATTACCCATTGTTAACAATCCTTTTGTAAAAAGGGCGGTATCCATCACGCGTAAATCGCCATTAAGCGTTAGTTTACCAGGCAATCTAAACTCAAGTTGACCATTAAAAACGGGGTAATTTTTAAGGGCATAGTTTTGGTCAACATAGCCCATTGTTAAAGAAGCAAGGGGCGTAGTAGGAGATAGAATAATTTTGCCCGTTCCTAATAACATTGCTTGGGCATCAACATAAGTATTTTGGGAGTAAATATTAACAACATAACCAGGATTAACCGTCATAGTGGCACCTGAACCCATTCTAAAAACATTGCCCTGTGCTAAAACACTGTTTGTGAATAAACTAATCGAAGCCAATAAGATAATAACGATAAAAAAACGCACGGTCTTGTCTTTTAAGAAGTAGCAATATAGATGTGCAAAATTAGCATTTTTATACTTCTTTGCTTTAAAGAAAATTAGAATAACATTTTTGGCTAAATCATTTTTTGAAGTGCTAAGAGAAGTAGAAATTAACGCTAAAGAGTGAGCATGAGCCTCTAAAGAAATGAGTGGGCTTAACAATGTTTAATGGTTAATGTTGAATGATTAATGGTTCCCTAATTGCCCCTTAAAACAAGAATTTTTATTTGGATAATGTCATTTTCTTTATTTTGTCCCGATACGCAATGTGCTATGACGAAAGGGGGTAAAATATTTTGGCTAAAGCCTTTTTTATTAAATTTATTTGTCCTCCAAATAAATCTGGATGCACTTGATGGCAAAAACAAATTTCAAAAAAGATCAATATCCATATATCTGGGGGCTTAGCAATTCGTGTATCCGTGATTCAGACAAAAGAACAATCATGCCAATCAGTTAATCATATAAATCACGGTTCAGACAAAAGAAAAAACATTTAAAGGTTCTAACCATGATCCATTAATAAAACATCTTAGCACCTCGAAAAATGATTTAGCCACTAACACTAAAAACAATCTTTTGATTTATCAAAAAAAAAAAAAATACATTTGCACAATTTTTCACCGAGGTTTTGCAAACTTCCCTAATAATAAATAATTTTATGTTC
>JASGCP010000170.1 GCA_030053995.1 Phycisphaerales bacterium | reverse complement strand
TATTATGTATATGACAACTTCGGGAATCTAACCTATGTATTGCCTCCATTAGCCGAAGGAGCTTTTGATCAAAATACACTTGATGGGGTGTGTTACCAATACAAATATGATGCACGCAATCGTTTAGCAGCAAAAAAACTACCTGGCAAGCAATGGGAATATATCGTTTATGACAAATTAGACAGACCTGTAGCTACGGGTCCAGCTTTATCCCCTTGGGGAGATGGTACTTCTGGGGTGCTTATCACACAATACGATGCTTTTGGTCGTGTGACGCAAACAGGTTGGCGAGCGATGACTCTTAATGAAGGTAGTCATGGTAGTTGGCAAAACGACATCAATGGCGAAAGCAATCCTTTTATATTGACTGCAAATGATATTTTGACTAAAAACTTTTATGATAATTATACTTTTGCTGGAGCACCTGCTGTTCCAACCACTTTACCTAATAGCACCTATCCTATTGCGCAAAACGTAAAAGGACTCGCTACGGGAAGTTGGGTACGTGTTTTGACAGCTCCCGCTGAGACTACTGGAGAAACTTCTTATACGTTATACGACGACAAATACCGTCCGGTGCGTACCCGTACAGATAATTATTTAGGCGGTTATACCCAAGTGGATAGTAAACTTGATTTTTCTGGAAAAGCACTTTATACCCTTACTTCTCACAAGCGTACTACTAGTGATACAGAACTAACAACAAAAGATACTTTTGCCTATTCTGCGCAAGACAGATTACTTACCCATACCCAACAAATAAATGGAGGTAGCGAACAGCTTATTGCCAGTAATACCTACGATGAACTAGGACAACTTACCAGTAAAAAAGTAGGTGGAAACGATACCACAGGAACCATAGGACTACAAAAAGTAGATTATAACTATAACATTCGTGGCTGGTTAAAAGGGATAAATGATACGGCAAATCTTACACAAGGTACAGACCCACAAGATTTGTTTGCTTTTCAAATACGTTACAACAATAGTGATTTTGGCGGAAATTTATACAACGGAAACATCTCTGAAACCTATTGGAGAACTAGTAGTGATAACGTATTGAGAAAGTATATTTACATTTATGACAGCTTAAATCGTTTGAATTATTCCTACTATCAAAAACCTGAATTAAGTGTAACCCAAGGTAATTTTGATGAATATATTAGCTATGATAAAAATGGTAATATTCAATCGTTAAACAGAAATGGAGAACTAGATAGTAACGGAATGGTGAGTTGGAATCGAATAGACAATTTAGCATACAACTATCATCCTACAAAGAAAAACCAATTGATGAAAGTAATGGATACTACTAATAATGAAAATGGTTTTAAAGATGATAGCGATGGAATTACAGACCCTGTAGATGATTATGATTATGATAACAATGGAAATATGGTAAAAGATGATAACAAAGGAATCACCTCTATTGCTTACAATCATTTAAATTTACCTGTTAAAATTGTTATCAACGGACAAGAAATTAATTATCTTTACGACGCAACAGGTAAAAAAGTGAGAAAATTTACATATGATACAACCACTTCAGAATATGGGGATATAGCATATACCCCAACTATAGTTGACTATATGCAAGGTGGTTTTCAATATAAAGACGATGTGTTGTTATTTTTCCCGCACGCAGAGGGTTATGTAAACGTAGCTGTGGTTGAAACAGGCTGTTTTACTTGTAAACCAGCTCAAATTGTACGTTCCACCACTTATAACTATGTATTTAACTATACCGACCATCTAGGAAATGTAAGACTTAGTTACGGTTTAGATCCAAATAATACTAATGGCGAACTAAAAATTTATGAAGAAAGCCACTATTATCCATTTGGATTAAAACACAACAATTACAACTCCGACTATAAAATGATGGTCAAAAACGGAGAAACCACCAGAATTGGCACCCCACCTGCTGAAGTTCCTTCGTATTACAAGTATAAATACAACGGTAAGGAATTACAAGATGAGCTGGGACTGAATATGTATGACTACGGAGCGAGGAATTATGACCCTGCAATTGGTAGATGGATGAATATTGACCCGCTTGCTGAGCAAGGTCGTAGATGGTCACCGTATAACTATGCAATGAACAATCCTGTTTTCTTTCTTGATCCAGACGGTATGTTGTCACAATCTTTTATAGACGATCTTTGGAATAAATCAGGTAATGGAACTACAACTTGGACAAACAATAATAACGGCACTTTTTCAAGTAATACTAGAGAATCAGCAGACACAGGAGAAAAAGAAAATAATGACAGTAATATAAGTGATAATTTAAATCCTGTTTTACAATCTGATTCAAAAAATAAAATTAAAACCCAAGACGACAGATATAAAGAAAAATTAGCAGAACAGTTAGCAGTAAGATATAAAGCTAATAAAGAAATAATAATGGCAGAATCTTTAGTCATAGATGCATTGTTAGAAACAACACAACCAGGTATGTTTTTAACTAATTTTAGAGAGAAGTTTAGTTCAGTATATGGCAACGAGTCCTCACAGGAAGCTCAAAGGGTTTATTCACAAGCTATTAAAATAATCAAAGCTATTAAAATTAATTTAGGACCAGCAAGAACTTTTACGGATATGCAACAAGCAAAAATTGCAGGAGTTTTAGGAGCGCACTGTATCCAATTAAATATTCAAAATGGAGTTATTATTAATAGTATTAAGGCTTTAGATAAAGGTGTTTACTATAAACTCGAACCTTCTGAAAGACCAGAGGGAGGTGGTTTTAGTGGCGGTGGAGCTGGAAGTAAATGGTGATTTAATATTAATCAAATAAAAATGTTTAAAAAAATTATTATATACGTATTACTAAGTGTTTCGTTATCAATGCTTTTGTTTTTTTTATTAAAAAAATCTGTAATAGATAATTTAGAAGAGAAACAAACAAAAGTAAATGAATATTGGAATAACATTGTAACATATCAAAATAAAAAGATATCACTTTTAAGCCCCATGCTAGAATTAGATATTAAAGAAAAAAATTCTATATCTGATAGTTTAAAAGTATATTTTTCAAGATATAAAAAATTAAACACAAAGAAATGTGACTCTTTAATAATAGACAATCAATACTATATCAATGTTTTTTGTATGAGATTTATGAAGTTGAATAATTTCAAAAATGAAAATTTGATTAATGATGAAATTGACCAATTATTAAATAAAAACATTGAAGAATACAACCTCAAGGTAAGGGATTTTAATTCTTATTCTTCAACAATACCTTACTTATTTATAGCTAGAAGTAACGGCTATAAAAATAAAATTTATTTTAATATAAAATATGGAATTGACAATATTAGTAGAAAGGATCAGTATAAAGAATCTAGAGAATGGCAAAAAAAAATAGAATTGGAAAACGATATACAATGATTCCCGAACGGTTCTGCGGTAACAGTTCCCCGATCACGCGCGAATCCTTTCGCGTAGTAGATAAATAAAAAACAAAAAGCACTCTGTAAAAAGGGTGCTTTTGTTGTTTTATAATCCTAAAGCATTAGAGAGATTATCTCTTAATCTTTTACTAGCTACTAAACCATCAACAATATTATAAATAGAAGTCTGTTCTTTTTCGTCTAACATCTCTATTAAACGTATTTTTTCCACTGCTCCTCCCACGATGTTTTTATAAAAAACACTTCACTATAATGAAATGTT
>JASGCP010000042.1 GCA_030053995.1 Phycisphaerales bacterium | reverse complement strand
ATCATTTTTAAAGTCATCAAACTTCTAACATTTTACCCACCCTTTTCGTCATAGATCCATAATTTTACCTTCTAATAAGCTAAAGCGAATAGCACCCTTTGTTTTGAAGGTTTTTGTGTAACAATACATTTCCCTTCTTCTAATGGTGTTTCTAATGGAATACAACGGATGGTTGCTTTTGTTGTTTGCTTTATTTTCTCCTCCGTTTCTGCTGTACCGTCCCAGTGTGCAGATACAAAACCACCTTTTTGATTAAGAACTTTTTTAAAGTCATCCCATGTATCAACACGCGTAATATGGTCTTGTAAATATTCCTTAGACTTGTTCAACATTGCCTGTTGAATATCATCTAATAGGTTCGATAAAGAAGTAGCAAGTTGGTCTAACGGAAGGAATTGTTTGGTTCTATTATCGCGCCTAACGACTTCCACTTGTTTTTTTTCTAAATCTTTTAGTCCGATCGCTACTCTTAGCGGTACCCCCTTCATTTCATACTCTGCAAATTTCCATCCGGGGCGTTGCTTGTCGCTATCATCATATTTATAACGGATACCCAAATTAGCTAACGCTTGCATGAGCTGATGCACGGTAATATCTATCGTTTGCTTTTCTTCAGCAGATTTAAAAATAGGTATAATAATAACCTGCATCGGTGCTATCTTAGGTGGTAATACCAAACCTTCATCATCGCTGTGTGCCATAACTAAGCCACCAATTAAACGCGTGCTAACACCCCAACTCGTTGCCCAAACAAAGTTCATTTGGTTGTTTTTATCTGCAAATTTTACATCAAACGCTTTGGCAAAGTTTTGACCTAAAAAATGTGATGTCCCGGCTTGTAATGCTTTTCCATCTTGCATGAGTGCTTCAACACAATAAGTTTGAACGGCACCAGCAAATCGTTCCGAGTCACTCTTAACACCTTTTACTACGGCTACGGCCATATAGTCCTCTATAAAACGGGCATAAATATCTAACATTTGTGTTGTTTCTGATAACGCTTCTTCAGCAGTTTCATGGGCGGTATGGCCTTCTTGCCATAAAAATTCTGAAGTTCTTAAAAATAGCCGAGTGCGCATTTCCCAGCGAACAACATTTGCCCATTGATTAATTAATAAGGGCAGGTCGCGGTAGGACTGTATCCAGTTTTTATAAGTACTCCAAATAATCGCCTCACTGGTTGGGCGTACGATAAGTTCCTCTTCTAACTTAGCATCGGGGTCAACAATTAATTTTCCTTTATGCACCGGATCGCCTTTTAATCGATAATGTGTTACAACGGCACATTCCTTAGCAAATCCTTCGGCATTTTGCTCTTCGGCTTCAAACATGCTCTTAGGAACAAATAATGGGAAATAGGCATTTTGGTGCCCCGTCCTTTTAAATTCTTTATCGAGTACCTCTTTAATATGCTCCCATACAGCGTAACCATAAGGTTTAATAACCATGCAACCTCTTACAGAACTGTAGTCGGCTAACCCGCCCTTAATTATTAAATCATTATACCATTGTGCATAATCTTGGGTGCGCGAACAAATTTCTTTACTCATAATAAAATAGAATATTGGAAAATACTGGTTAACAATTGATTTTGTAAAATTAGTTATTAATTATCAATCTCTTTAAGTGCTTATACATAATTTTGGCTCTATGACGAAAAGGTGGGTAACTTAACTTACTTTCAAATTGATTACCATTAAGCATATAGTTGCAAGTCCCTCAGAGGAAGGGCGTTGCAAAACAAGGCGAACGAAGTGCCCATCGAACATGGTGAAGACCAATATTTCAAAGAAATCGAATTGTAGCGATGCAACAATTGTAAAGGTGAAAGCAAGTAATACCTAATCGCTACCTATCGCTTTCTATATATCCGATGCCATTCATTTTCGATAACGACATGAGCCGTAGAGACGATGCATGCGTCATCTCTACGGCAGGCTTGATTTTTTCTTTGTTTCTTTCTTTTGTATCAAGACAAAAGAAAGAAAAACGACCTTATAAAATATCCAATTGTAGTTTTAAAATCCAATTCATTTCTACCATTTTTGCCCACTCAATTCGTCATAGAGCCAACATTAAACATTAATTAAGCCCACCCTTTTTGTTATAGAAGCATAATTTTCTACTATACTCTGTCATCGTTTTTCCGTTTTACCGAAATTTTGTTTTTGTTTGCTTAGCTCCGGTAAAAGCAAGGATAATTTTATATTAATTCATTTTAATTTTTAACTTTGTGAAAATCGTGACATATCAAAATAAAAAAATACAGGACATATAGTCGTGAGATTAAACTTTAGTTACATATTACTTGTATGATAGCATGCCCAATTAAAACTATGAAATTATATGTCTATTAGCAAATTTAGTATTAAGCAATTTGAAGATCGATTCTTATCGCATTTTTCCTATGCTGTTTTAATAAATGACAAAGTGATATTAATTGATCCTAGTCGTGATCCTAACCCTTACTATTTATTTGCAGAAAAGAATAATGCACGAATAACTGGTGTTATAGAAACACACCTGCACGCTGATTTTGTAAGTAGCCATTTAGAAATCAATCAAACTACGGGGGCACCTGTTTATATTAGCAAATATGCACAGGCACATTACCCGCATCAAGATTTTGATGAAGGTGATGATCTGGATTTTGACACCATCAAACTCAAAGCGTTAAATACGCCCGGACACTCATTAGATAGCATTTGTATTGTATTAGAAGAAGATGGCAAAGATAAAGTTGTTTTTACAGGGGATACCTTGTTTGTATCTAGTTGTGGCAGACCAGATTTAAGAGAAGAATCAGGAAATTTATTATCCTCTAAAATAACTTTGGCAAAAGCTATGTTTCATTCCCTACGCACAAAAATTATTTGTCTCAATGATCAGGTTATAGTTTATCCTGCTCATGGTGCGGGCTCTCTTTGCGGTAGTTTGTTAGATGCTCAGCCTCATAGCACCATACGAATAGAAAAAGAAAACAATTGGAGTTTGAAAAATATACCTGAAGAACAATTTGTAAGCAACCTGATAGATGGGGTACCCTTTACGCCCAAATATTTTAGTGCCACGGTGTTATTAAATAAAAAAGGAGCTGATTGTTTTTCAAAAGTTATTCAAAAAAATGAAACGGTTATGAAAACAATAGTTAATAAACAGGATGTCGATCTTTTAGATCCTAAAACAGTTATTATTGATGCACGAACGCAAGATGTTTATAAGGAAGGGCATTTAAGAAATAGCATTAATTTGCAAAATAGTCCTAAATTTGAAACATGGTTAGGTAGTATTATTAATCCTAATGAACCTTTTTATTTAATAGCACATACAGAGGAGGAATTGTTAGAACTCACCAAACGCATTGCTAAAATTGGTTATGAATCGCAAATAAAAGGATTGTTGATACTTAAATATAGTACAACTAAAGATATTCTCTTGAATAGAGAAGAATTTGAAAAAGCAACAAATCTTTATACAATTATAGACATTCGTAATTATGCTGAGGTTAAAACAAGACCAATATTTGAGCGAGCAATTAATATTCCTTTACAAGAACTAAGAGAGCGTATTCAAGAAATACCAACGGATAAACCTATTGTAGTACATTGTGCTATTGGTTATAGAAGTGCCGCAGGTGCTAGTATTATTAAAAATAGTTTACCGCCTCATCTGTCGGTATATGATTTGGGTAAAGATATAGTTAGGTATTAAGTTTTTTGGCTCTATGACGAAATGAATAGGCTTAATTAATGTTTAATTGATAGTTAAAAAGTGTGCTTTAATTTTCTAAAGTCATTTTTCTTTTTTGTCTGAATCACGGATTATACAGATTAGGTGGTATTACAAGGATAATTATTTTTGACAACTATTTTTTTAGCTACATGGGCGTGTTTAGAGATTGCATACCAATATTATAAACTAAAAATTCACCCACTCGTTTCGTCATAGATTTTTTATTATATGTTAACTTTTCGTTAAATATTTGGTCTAAAATATTATACCGTGCTTATATCAATCGATGGTGCTGGCTTATAGCAACTGATAATCTGTTTTTACTAAAAACATTCCGTATATGAGTAAAAGAAGTAAGTTTATTTGGTACGGGTTTGATCTAAGAAATCCTGTAACCGTTACAAAATTGTTATTCGTTTCTATATCGATAATTATTATTTCTATTATTTTAATCAATTATAAAAATATTGATTATGAAATGGTATATCTTGATAATAATGCCTATGCCCAACATGATGATAAGCGGTCATCTAAAAATATTGAAGCAAAGGTGATGTATAATATTAACAGTAGTTTTTTGTCGAAAGTGAGTAATAAAAATTTTAAGCAATATATCGATGTATATATTCAACGAGAGGGCTTGTCTTTGTATAGAATAAAATACTGGGGAAAAGAGTATTTTGTTGTTTATGATGCCATTTTTAAGAAGTATAATTTACCGACTACATTAAAATATGTCAGTGTTATTGAAAGTAATCTAAACCCTCATTTACATTCGCGAGTGGGTGCGGTAGGACTTTGGCAACTGATGCCTTATGATGCAAAGGCGTACAACTTAAAATTATACCCTAATGATGAAAGGGAGGATATCTATAAGAGTACTAATTGTATCGCACAAATATTTACTAAACTTTATAAACATTGGGGTAATTGGCTATTAGTACTAGCGGCATATAACGGCGGGGAGCATCGTTTGAGTAAAGCTATTGCACGGGCTCATAGCCGTGATTATTGGGATGTAGATAAATATTTGCCCTACGAAACACGCTATTATGTTCGCAAGTTTATTATTACAACCTGCTATTTTGACGGCGTAAACAATAATGCGACTGTATTATTATCTAGTAAACAACTCGAAAAGCGTACGAAGATATTGACTTATAATAATGATTTAAAAACATGCCCATGGTATACCTTTAAGCTACCGTATCCTAAAATTAATAATTGCAATGTGACGCAAAAGAAAAATGATAATGATTCACTTTATTGGTCCTATTTTTTTATTGCTCCGGCTCCTTCAGTAAATAGATTCGGGACTAATAAAAAACTAGTATCTATTGATTCGCTTAATTCTACAAATTTAAACCGAGTGCAAAAAAATGATTTGGTATTGAATATGGCTTTATAAATTTTCTTACAAGTTTCCTATCAAGGAACGGTGTAAGAAAATAATATCAACCACTTGCTTATTGACCGAGCTTATTCTTTGCAGGTTGTACCAATATTTTATACTGGGATAGTTAAGAAATAACACGGCAACAAATTATCCTTATGAATCTTTTAATATACCCTATTTATTATTTACTTTTGTGCAATAAAAGGCATTCATATTATTTTATTTTTTTATTGTTTTTGCCTATCGTCCAGTTTGCCTTAAAAACAAAGAGCGTCTCAACTGAATTATAATCATAACAAAATAATAATGATGTTTTCTTCAATAGAAAAAGATATTAAATCTTCAGAAATAAGAAAAAAATTTTTGGACTTTTTCCAAAGTAAACAACATAGTATTTATGCTTCTGCCCCCATTACTTTGAAAGATGATCCTACGCTTTTATTTACCAATGCAGGCATGAATCAATTTAAAAATTATTTTTTAGGGTACGAACTGCCAACAATACCTCGCGTAGCCAATACGCAAAAATGTCTCCGTGTATCTGGTAAGCATAATGATTTAGAAGAAGTGGGCGTTGATCATTACCACCATACTATGTTTGAAATGTTAGGTAATTGGAGCTTTGGAAATTATCCTATTCATGACCAGCATGATATACAGCCTTATTTTAAACAAGAAGCAATTGCATGGAGTTGGGAACTTCTCACAAAAATTTATTTACTGCACACCGATCGCCTCTTTGTTACTGTTTTTGAAGGAAATGAAGGTGAGAAACTACCTAAGGATAGCGAGTCGTTTGATGAATGGAAAAAATGGGTACCTAACGAACAGCATATTTTGTACGGTGGTAAGAAAGATAATTTCTGGGAAATGGGCGATACCGGACCTTGTGGTCCTTGTACTGAAATACATGTTGATTTGCGTTCTGACCAAGACCGTAAGAAAATACCAGCACAACAATTAGTAAACACAGGACATCCTGAAGTTATTGAAATATGGAATAATGTTTTTATACAGTATAATCGAAAAGCTAATGGCGTACTAGAACCCTTGCCTAATAAACATGTAGATACCGGCATGGGACTCGAGCGACTAACTCGTATTTTACAAAATAAAAAAAGTAATTATGATACCGATTTGTTTGAGCCATTGATTCGTGCAACTGAACAAATTTGTAAGGTGTCCTATCAAGGTAGCAATAGCAAACAGGATATCGCGTTCCGGGTTATAGCTGATCATATTCGTGCAATTTTTTATTGTATAGCCGACGGACAACTGCCAAGCAATGTGGGTGCAGGTTATGTTGTAAGAAGAATTTTAAGACGAGCCGTTCGATATTATTTTCAATATCTTAACAGAAAGGAAAGTTTGCTTACACATTTGGTGGCTTCCATGAAGCAAACAGTTAAAGCATCTTATTATCAAGAAGGTCATCTTAATAAAAATGTCGCTAACGCCCCCATCGTTGGCAATTTTAAATTGCTACTCTTACCACAAGTAAAAATGCAACAGAAACTGGACAGTAATCATACGAACGCATTTGATACCATGGATTTAAAACAATTAGATCAGCTGGGCGACTTTGTGGCAAAAGTTATTCATGAAGAAGAAGAAGCATTTTTGCAAACTTTAGATCGGGGGTTAAAACGCTTGGATGATTTGATGAACCTATCTATCCAAACAAAAAAAATCAATGGTGCACAATCTTTTGAATTGTTTGACACTTACGGATTTCCTTTAGACTTAACAAAACTCGTAGCACATGAACAAGGGTTTGACATCGATGAGCTGGGTTTTGAACAAGCTATGAGAGAACAAAAAAATAGAGGTAAAAAGGATGCAGCATTAGTAGCAGAAGATTGGCAAGTTGTTTATCAAAATAAAACAAACGGTCGCTTTGTAGGTTATGATACCCTTAGTAAAGAAACGCAAGTCATACAATACAGAAAACTGCATGCTAAAAATGGTGATTCTTTTCATATAGTTTTGGCTGAAACCCCTTTTTATGCTGAAAGTGGTGGGCAAATAGGGGATACGGGAACACTTTTTTTTGATGATGAACAAGTAACAGTTTTGGATACAAAAAAAGAAAATAATTTAACCATTCACTATATCGACAAACTACCGCAAAAGTTAGATGTACCTTGCCTTGCTCAAGTTGATAAACTGCAAAGACGACAAACAACTTTTCACCACTCCGCTACGCATTTATTACAAGCAGCTTTAAAGCATGTGTTAGGGGATCATGTTGCACAGAAGGGTAGTTTGGTAACCGCTAACCAACTGCGGTTTGATTTTACACATTTTGCTAAATTAACACCTGAAGAACTTAAAAAGGTTGAAATTTTAGTCAATCAAAAAATACAAGATAATATACCTGTTTCAATACAATTACTGCCTAAAGATGATGCAATAAAAATGGGAGCAACTGCTTTATTTGGTGAAAAATACGGCGATACGGTTCGTGTTGTAACCATTGACTCGAAGTTTTCTATAGAACTCTGTGGCGGCACTCATGTTCAAGAGACCGGGCACTTAGGCGCTTTTGCTATTACAAGCGAAACAGCAATAGCATCAGGTGTTAGAAGAATTACCGCTGTTTGTGGCGTTGCTTACCAACACTATATGCGTGAAAAGGCACAGTTATTGGATGAAGTAACCCAACTTTTTAAAAATCCTGCTAACTTGCTAAAAACAGTAAAAGATATTATAGAAACAAATAGTCATTTTCAAAATCAAATTGAATCGTATCAAGCTAAAGAATTGGAGCAACAAAAAACTGAGTTGTTAACTAAGAAAACAGAGTCGATTGGTGGCTATTCATTTACAGGATCTTATATTCCGCCGAATATATTATCAAACCCTGATCAGCTCAAACATTTGAGTTATCAGATTCAGGCGTCTCAAAAATCTGACTTTAATATATTGGTTACGAATATTAATGGAAAAGCTCAAGTGGCAATAGCCATAAGTGATGCACTACAAAAAAGTAAAAATATTGATGCAAATAAAATTATCAAGGAAAAAGTCGCATCACTTATTGGCGGACGCGGAGGAGGACAAAAAAATTTAGCCACGGCAGGCGGTGCGGATATGACTAAAGATGAGTTAGAAGAAGTAATTAAGGTGGTCAAAAATAAATTCCCTGAAATAATTGAAAGCAAATAGTTTGATGTTTTTTTATGTTTTCACTAAAACAGAATATATGCAGTTATACACGATTGATACCGGGCTCTTTAAATTAGACGGCGGTGCTATGTTTGGCTCAGTTCCCAAATCTTTATGGAATAAATTACACCCCGCCGATGCTAATAATATGTGTACATGGGCTTCCCGTAGTATTTTAATTGAAGATGGCAGCCAATTAATACTTATTGATAATGGAATTGGCACTAAAGAAACTGAAAAATTTTTGTCGCATTATTATTTACACGGCGATGATAGTTTATCGGGCTCTATAAAAAAACACGGATTCCACGAAGATGACATTACCGATGTTATTCTAACACATTTCCACTTTGATCATTGTGGCGGTAGCACTATTACAAAAGACGGTAAACCTTGTCCTACTTTTAAAAATGCACGGTATTGGACAAATGAATTACAATGGCAGCATGCTACGACGGGTGGCAATGACTTTGAAAGACCTTCTTTTTTGCAACATAACATTCTCCCTTTACAGCAACATAATGTTTTAAATTTTCTGTCTCTTGAAGGCTATTCTACCAAGACACATTTATCGATGTCTTTTACTGATAAACGATTGCCCAATATTAAATTCAGAATTGCGTCTGGTCATACTATTGGCATGATGCTTCCAGAATTTACTTATAAAGGCATGCATTTTATTTTTTGTGCCGACCTGGTGCCTTCAATTAATTTTGTACCCATTCGTTATGTTTGTGGATACGACACGCAAATATTGCAGTCTTTACAAGAAAAAAAACAATTAGCACAAGACTATGTTGGTACCGACAAAGTCCTTATTTTTCAACACGACCCTTTTAATGAATGTTGTACGCTTAAAAGTACAGACAAAGGCGTAGTCGCTGATAAGATTTTTAAAATTGCAGATATATAAAAATTATACGGGGGGATTTTTGGCACAGATAGCTGATAAAATATAGTAGTCTGAAGGCAGTAATTTCAGCTCTATGACGAAAAGGGTGGGTAAAATGTTAGAAATTTGATGACTTTAAAAATGATAATTTGATGTTTTATAAGGTCATTTTTCTTTCTTTTGTCTTGATACAAAAGAAAGAAACAAAGAAAAAATTAAGACTGAAGAGTAAGGGCTGCAAAACTACGGCTCACCGCGTTATCGAAAATGAATGGCATCGGATATATAGAAAGCGATTTGGTAGCGATTGGATTTTACTTACCTGCTTCTTTACAATTTTAGCATTGCTACCACTCGCTTTCTTTGATATATTCGCCGTTGCCCATTTTCGATGGGCACTTCGTTCGCCTTTTTTTGCAACGACCTTCCTCTGAGGGCAAAATGCTATACGATTGCATTAATCATATAATGTTTTAAGCAAAAAATTTATGAATCCGAAAGAGAAAAAAACGAACATCTACTACACCGCGTAAATTTGCTCTAAATAGCTTTATCTTTTACCAAGGGTTACCGCCCCAATAATAGCCGACAAAAATAAAACCCCACAAATTTCAAATGGTAAAACATAGTTTTTAAATAACTCCATTCCTAAGTTTTGTACTAATCCAATATCCCCCGTTGATGTTGTAGCAAGATCATTGATTTCTTTTGTTGTATGTTGAGCATTAAACACAATATTGAGGATAGACAATAAAAATAATATAGTAGCCAAACCGCCAAAGATTGCTAAACCAATACTCTTTTTATTATCATTAGGATCATTAACATTCATGAGCATGACAACAAATAAAAACAATACCATGATAGCACCGGCATATACAATAATATTGACGATAGCAAGGAATTGTGCATTCATTAAAATATAATGCCCTGATATAGTAAAAAAGAGCACCACCAACCACAAGATGCTATAAATGGCTAATCGACTTGTAACAACCATAACGGCAGCAAAAATAGCCAAAGCACTAAAAAGCCAAAATAAACTTGTTGCCATAGATCATTATTTTACCGGAATACCTTTTGCCATATTCATAAGATCGATATTATTTTTAGGATCTGGGATTAATAAGTCCGCCTTGTTGTAAATAAAATTCTTACGAGCATAATTAGCTGGTGCGATTGTTTCGCTAAGATAAATAGCATCTTTAGGGCAAGCCTCCTCACATAAACCGCAAAATATACAACGAAGCATATTTATTTCATACCGGGCGGCGTATTTTTCCTCGCGGTATAAATGTTCTTCTTCTGGTAATCGTTCAGCTGCTTCCATGGTAATAGCTTCAGCGGGACAAGAGAGTGCACAAAGTCCGCAAGCGGTACAGCGTTCTCTACCTTCTTCATCACGATTTAAAACATGTAGCCCTCTAAAAACAGGGCTAAAAGTTCTTGTAACTTCTGGATATTGAATCGTTGGTTTCTTTTTGAAAATGTGGCTAAAAGTAATGAGCATACCTTTGAATATAGCTGGTAGATACAATCGCTCTAACAAAGACATAGGCCGGCGATTGACCACAACACTTCTATCGGTTAAATTTCCTGCCATAAAATGATATAATAGTACAACAATTCAAAAAAAAGAAACAGTTCACATAAGATTAATGAGGTCTATCGTAATATTAAAAGCTCACGATACTTAGGCAAAGTCCAAAACTGATCATCAACTAACCCTTCTAATTTATCAACACAAGTACGAATGGGATCATAAAATTTATCTTTAACATCTTCGCAATAGGCAATGGCTTTGTCGGTAGTTGATGCTTTAGTATCTGCTACTTGCGTAGCCTTTTCTAATTCACCGACTAATTGTTGGAGGGTCGATAATTGAAGAGAAATATCTTGCAACAATTTATCTTGTGCTTTATAAGTATTATCAAGATAGCCTAATTGTTTTAGTCCTAATATATTTTGTACAATAACATTTTGATATTTAATACTTGAAGGAACGATTTGCGTTGCGACCATATCTCGCATAACTTTGAGTTCGATTTTTACATTTTTGATATATTTTTCAACTTCAATTTCATAGCGTGCTTCAATTTCGGCGTGGGAATAAATATTATTTCTTTCAAATAAATCTTTAGCCTTATTAGTAATCATTGCGTTTAATGATCGTGGCGTATTTTTAATATTCGGCAAATTTCTCTTAGCTGCCTCTTGCTGCCATTCTTCTGAATAGCCGTCACCTTCAAATATAACAGGCTTTGCAGAAGCGATATATTTTTTTAGCACGGTTACAATGGCTTGTTCTTTTTTTTCGCCTTTCTCGATCAACATATCCACTTCTTTTTTAAAATACACGAGGGTATCAGCTACAACAGTGTTTAAAACAGTCATAGCATTAGAACAATTAGCTGCTGCCCCCACGGCTCTAAATTCAAACTTATTCCCTGTAAATGCAAAAGGTGAAGTACGATTTCTGTCGGTGTTATCTAATAAAAGTTCAGGGAGATTTTTTACAACATCCATTCTTTGATGGTCGTTATGCTTATCAAACACTTTGCCATTAGTAACTCCGGTCTGCAATTCTTCTAAAACCTCAAACAACAGGCTACCCACAAAAACCGATATAATAGCTGGTGGTGCCTCGTTAGCACCAAGTCTAAAATCATTACCGGCACTAGCGATAGAAGCCCTTAATAAATCAGCGTGATCATGTACTGCTTTTATAACATTAACAAAGAATGTTAGAAACATAAGATTCGACTTAGGGTTTTTCCCTGGCGATAACAAGTTGATGCCGGTATCGGTACCCAAACTCCAATTATTATGTTTACCACTACCGTTAATGCCAGCAAACGGTTTTTCATGAAACAACACGCGTAAATTATGTCTTTTTGCGACTCTATCCATAATATCCATCAGGAGGCAATTATGATCCACTGCAACATTAACATTTTCAAATATTGGTGCACACTCAAACTGTGAAGGTGCTACTTCATTATGCCTTGTTTTGAGCGGGATACCCAACTTATACGACTCCATTTCAAAATCACGCATAAAAGCATATACTCTTTCAGGAATAGAGCCAAAATAGTGATCTTCCAATTGTTGTCCCTTTGCAGACACAACACCAAAAAGGGTTCTTCCACATTCCAATAAATCGGGACGACCGTTTAATAATCCTTCATCAACAACAAAATATTCTTGTTCCCACCCTAAAGTAGCGGTAACCTTGTTAATAGACTTATCAAAATAATGGCAAACATTAGTTGCCGCTTTGTTCAGTGCAATAGTAGTTTTTAAAAGCGGTCCCTTAAAGCCTAAGGAATCACCGGTATAGGATATAAAAATAGTAGGAATGCACAGTGTAAAACCTTCTCCAACTTGCATAATAAACATAGGCGAGGAAGGATCCCAGAGGGTATAGCCCCGTGCTTCAAAAGTTGCCCGTAGCCCGCCACTAGGAAAAGATGACGCATCAGGTTCTTGTTGAATTAAAGCACCGCCGTCAAACTCATCTATAACACTGCCGTCTGATTTAATTGTAAAAAAACTGTCGTGTTTTTCTGCGGTGGTACCGGTCAGTGGTTGAAACCAGTGTGTATAGTGTGTAACCCCCTTTGAAGTAGCCCATGCTTTTACGCCGTTCGCAATCTGGTCGGCAATAGTACGATCAATTTTTTGATTGTCTCTGATACTCTCGCGTAATGCTTTATACGCATCGTTAGATAAATATTGCCGTGCTACTTCCAAGGTGAAAACTGAACTTGCAAATACATTGGTTATTGACTTAGTATTATCCATTACAGTTTTAGTGTTATCAGAAACAACACCCTTGTTATCTGTATTACTTAAGTTTTGAATGGCATTTAATCGAAGTGACATAGTTTTTTTTTACAAATATACACTCAAAAAGTCATAAAAAAAGGCATAAGATTTTATTTCACAATAAACTGATAAAATATATTAGGTTCTATGAAAAAATGAGTGGGCTTAATTAACATTTAATAGTTTATTTTTAACTAATTGGGTAGTTAAAAATGAGGCGTAATTCATATATTTTACCCACCATTTTCGTCATAGAGTCAAAAATGTAGTTGAAAAGTTACAAGCATGTAACCCTTACCTTCACCAAAAATATTTTTTAGCCTCATAGATTTTGTACTACTAAAATTGTAGCGTGTCTTCTCTAACGAATTCAAAAGGGTCATCTATAGCCTTTACTTGTACCTTGAGATGATTAATAAATGGAATTTGCGAGACTAGAAGGAATGGATAGCTTACATTAAACATATCGCGGGTTGTGACAAGGGTATCCCTTTTAGTTTTGGAGAAAATACCACCTTCAAAAAAAGCTCCTTTAGTATAATCATACACCTTATCCCCTAACGAAACTTCGTAAATGAAATTTAAAGGGGTATTTAAATGTGATGTAAGGGCTGAATTTACAGAAATAATAAAATTATTACCACTGCTTGTATTGAGCGTATTTCTAAATAGATTGATAACAAATTCATGTTGAATACTAACCGTACATGATTTTTGAATACTATTATTATTAACTGTATCTAAAAATGTAAAATTGAGGGTTGTTGATGTTCCTAAATCTGTAGTTGGGTCAAAATAAATAGAGTCTTTACCTACTGTTAAGGGAATATGGTCATGGGCATGATAATATATGTAATGGTCAGTGCCTGCTGGTTTAAAAATAACTCGTTGGTCAGCTATTAAAATAAGTCCCGGATTGTTATAACCCTGAATAGCATCTATTTGAAATAGAAATAAGTTTTGGGGTGATTCAACTAATACATTGTGGGGTATTTGGAGATCGGTTAATATAAAAGATTGTTGGCTAAAGCCGGTTTTATTAAATCTATCAGATTCAAGCTGACGACTGGCGGGTGGTTCTATAGTTTTATTACACCCTACAATATAAGCTACTATCAAGAGTAGAATGCAATAAATGTGGCTTTTTGATTTAGATACTATGGCAAATAAGTTCATCATATATTTAATTTTGGTTGCAAAGGTAATAGTTTTATATTCAAATATCACTTTTTTTACATAATCGGCAAAGTCATTTTTTAATGTGCTAAGAGAAGTAGAATTTAACGCTAAAGAGTGAAAATGACACTCTAAAGAAATAAGTGGGCTTATTTTTTATTTGTGCCATTGGGGTGCAATCATTAAAAACTATAATTCAGTCAATCAAATAGTTGTAAAAAAAGTAGAGACGAGGCATGAATCGTCTCTACGGCGGGCTTGATTTTTCTTTGTTTCTTTCTTTTGTATCAAAATAAAAAAAAGAAAAATGATATTATAAAATACCAAATTATCATTTTTAAAGCCAACAAACTTCTAACATTTTACCCACCATTTTCGTCATAGAGCCAAAAATAACTTAGCCTCTTAATTTATTTTTTTAGCAAAGTCTATAAGATGATCTATATAGTCGACAGGTAAAGGGGCGGGATGAACACCTAACGAATCAAAAATATCGTATGTATTTTTGGTTGCAATGTGTGTAGGGTTATTGTATATTTGATTTCTAAACACCGCATAAGGATGTTCTTGCGGTAGTTGTTGAACGGCGACATCCCATTCTTTATAGGAGCAAACTTTTATTTCAGTTTTGTTATAGGCGTAAACTTGACGAATAAATTGGGCACTCGTTAAAGGGTATGGATGTAACAGATTGCAAACATGGTAGTCTGCTCCTTGTGTTGGTAGATGCAGCGATAGTGATATGATAGTTTTAGCCAAAAGATCAACTGGGAATATATGCATACTATCAAAGGTATCCGGCATCAATTTACAATCCATGCAAGCTCTAAAAAATGAAATTAGGTGATTCTTTGCCCGATCTTTTCTTATTTGAAATTGGCTATCCAATAAGGTATGGCCTATTCTCAAAAGTTGAAAATACACCTTCCCTTTAAATAGACGTATAGTCAATTGTTCAGCTACATATTTTGTAAAAATATAACCAATCCTATTTTGGTAATCCAACAAAGGCTCTTCGGCTGGTAAATCTTCTGTTAAAAAATCATGGTATCTTGTAGAGAGAAGAGTAAAAAATGGTTTCTTTTGTTGTAGCAATATGGGTGCTAAATGCAATATGCCCGTTACATTGACTGTTCGTAATTGCTCAAAAGATCTAATATGATTAACCCATGCACCGGCATGAATGATCCCTTTAACATGACGAAGCAGGAAATCCCAATCGTGATCGGCTAAACCTAATTGTGGTTTTGTAAGATCGCCAATAAATTGTTTAATGTGACTATGTTCCGTATTGATATTGAGTAATTGGGATTCCTTTCTAACAATTAAAATCAACGGTTGCTTGATGCTGATCAACTCATTTAATAAATAGGAGCCTATATTACCGGTGCTACCCGTAACCAATATATAAGAACCGTCATATTCAGGGTTAAACGACTGGTGCAGGTAACTTGCTTGTACCCAAAGAGCATCAATCCAATTTTGTATTGCACAATCTACAGACATACAATAAAAGGGATTACTAATTTTTTTGTGAGTTAACATGCAAAGTTACAAAAAAAAGGAACTTTGGGCTAAATCATTTTTTTAAGTGCTAAGAGAAGTAGAATTTAACGCTAAAGAGTGGAAATGACACTCTAAAGAAATAAGTGGGCTTATTTTTTATTTGTGCCATTGGGGTGCAATCATTAAAAACTATAATTCAGTCAATCAAATAGTTGTAAAAAAAGTAGAGACGAGGCATGAATCGTCTCTACGGCGGGCTTGATTTTTCGGGTCAAGTTTATTTTTTGAGGAGTACCGCCTGTAAAATATAAATTTTAAAGTAAAAAAAGAGTGCCTCAATATACCCATAAATTAGAGCTAAAAAGTTGCTTTTCTAAACGACCATTTAAAATTTTATAAGGTTATTTTTCTTTCTTTTGTCTTGATACAAAAGAAAGAAACAAAG
>JASGCP010000169.1 GCA_030053995.1 Phycisphaerales bacterium | reverse complement strand
ACGGTAATCAAATATAAAATGTAACTAACTTACCCACTCATTTCATCATAGAGCCGTAAAAGTTAAACAATGGAATAAAAATAATTTTATGGCACTTACGAAAAAAAATAAACGAGCCCATGAAGTTGATAAAAGATATAATATAAGAAGTAGGATTTAAGTTTAAAGAAGAAAAATGCTCTCTAAGAAAATAAATGTGCAAGTTTTTATTCGTGCTATCGGTAGGCAACCACTAAACACTATAATTCAGCCGATGAAATAGTTGTTCAAAAAAATAGGGACACAAAATTTTGTGTCCCTACCGAGTAATTTTTGGGTATTGTAACCACTCATTGCATCATCGAGCCCTTATTTATTAAACTGACAAACTTTTAATTCAATATTCCCAATAGATATTTATTTCAATACGGACACCCTGGTTATGAACATGGTTGATGGATATTACACTTAACAGCACCCTGACCACATGTGCCATAAGATAGTCCCCAGATCGCACCACAACAAATAAGTTCGGGTACACAATCTTGATCACAACAACAACCAGCTCCATCAGGTAGAGTTCCATCATGAGGGCAAGGAAAAGGACCTATATCACTCCATTTAACTGATGATTTACCCTGCACTTTTTTTACATCATTTCGAGACATGGATAAACCAATATTTTTAAACTTTAGTTTCATATAAATTATAAACTTTATTTTTTTCAATTAATTAACAAAATACTTACTATGACATATTATTCCCCTGGAATTGCTAAAGGTCCAAGAGCCCCCGTATAGTTACCACCACAAACTACGGTGCCTACACTTGCTTGAAAAGTAAATGAATAAGTAGAGGGGAGAGGGGGTAGTATATCTGTATCTGGTACTACTGTAATAGTTCCTGTCAATAAACCCTTTTTTGAATCAGGCCATGCATAAAAGCTATTAGTATCTAATCCTACTTCACTAATCGTTCCAACAAATACAGATACACCAACCAATGCGTTATTCGATAAGGCTATCGTAGGATTGTTTTGAAAGTAGCTTGTAACTTGTTGCGTAGTAGTAAGTAATTGGTTGTAGAAGGTTAACCGGATATTTAAAACAGGACCACCTATTACAGGAACACCACCTTGTCCAAAATTGGTGAAACTAAAATAAGTACTTTTGTGGTCATCAGTAATTCCCCAATAAGCAGGCGTTATAAACTGCTGATTAGCTAATAAATTGGGCACTGAATTTTGAGTCAAATAAAAACTATTTTGCTTTACCGAATTATTAATTACCGAATTATTAATTACCGAATTATTAGTTGCCGGAACTGTTACGGTTTTACTACAAGAAAAAAATAATAGTGGACTTAAAAATAGTAGAACAATAAAAACATGTTTTTTCATAATGATCTTTTTTAAAAAATTAAAATAATTAATACATAGAACTAAGCATTACAAATGCCACCAGGACCGCTTGCATCGTAGCAACAGCCATCGACCGTACCACAAATATATTCAGTAAAACCATCACAATTGCATAAGCCTAAGCCACTATCACACGAATTAGCTTCTGATTTTAAAGCACAAGGGTAACCGTTGTAACTACTTGGGCAATCAGCTGGGCAGGCATTCTTTACTTTTGACTGTGCTCCTTTAATTTGTTTAATTTTATCTCTTGTTAAAGTAGAACCTAAATTCATTGTTTTTTGTTTCATAACACATAAATATTTTGTGAGGTTTGCAACACTCGATTAATAATAATTTGCAAAGGTATATGTTTTTTTTTTTTTACAAATATTTTTCAAAAAAATTTTTCTATGACAAAAGGGAGGGCTTAATCATGGTTAATGGGTAGAACCTTTAATTTTTTTTTGTCTGAACCGTTATTTATATGATTAAATGATTGGCATGATTGTTCTTTTTTCTGAATCACAGATACACGCATTGCTAAGCCCCCCAGATATATGGCTATTGATCTTTTTTGAAAATTGTTTTTTGCCATCAATTGCCTCCATATTTATCTGGCGGACAAATAAATTTAATAACAAGGCTTTAGCCAAAATATTTTACCCCCTTTCGTCATAGCACATTGCGTATCGGGACAAAATAAAGAAAAGGGCGTTATCAAAATAAAAAATCTTGTTTAAAGGGGCAATTAGGGAACCATTCATCATTCAACATTCTCCATTAAACATTATTAAGCCCACTCATTTCGTCATAGAGCTCATTTAAAACTCATCACTACGTGCTGGTACATAATTATGGAATAAATCTTTTACCTGCCGCATAAATTCACCTTTAAGCATATCTTTTTGTTCAAAAGCCGCTTTGCGTTCTTCAGCATGTTGATGCACGCGTTCTATAGTGCCTACTGTTTCGGCTATGGCAAATGTTGCCGATATTGGCGAACGCATATTAATATAGTCTGGTATAGCATATAAACGAGGGTCATTGTAAATTTCAAATCGTTCTGCTTTTAAATCTAATAACTGCTCACTAAGAATCTTACTGTATATTTTTAATTTATCATCTGACACAGTTGCTAAACTTCTATTCTCATCTTGTATCCAATCCATTTCTATTTTTAATAAAGTATATAAGTCCTTTTGATTATAAGCAATGCTCACCTTCTTCATAATCTCTTCTTTCACGATTCGTTTTTCAGGGTCTTGCTCAATATCGGGGTGTAGCAGTTTTGCTAAGGTGAAATAAATAGATCGTAAATCTTTATTTTTAATTTCCTCTTCTCGTTTTTGTAATTCCTCTTCTCGTTTTTGCAACTCCTCTTTTTCTAGTTGCTTAACCGTTTTCTTTTTTGTTTTCGTGCTTTTACGCTTGGGCTCATCGTTCATTTCAGGATCGTCGTCATCATCATCATCTTGAAATTTTTGAAACGCTTCTTGCCATACATCATCTTCTTGCTCTTCATCATCATCTTCTTGCAATCCGCTTTTATTCCGAACTTCTTGTACAAATTCACGAAACATTTCGGCTCTTTTTTCCCGAGGTACTGATTCATCAGTAAATTTATCAAGCAAATCTTCTGTAAAAAAACCATGGGCAAAACCTTTGTTCACACCACGCATAAAACTGGCTATTCGTTCATCATCATCTTCAGTCCGATTATCCTTTTGCCCTACAATCCATTGTTTAGCAATTTCCAACAATTCTACATCCAGTCCCCTATTATTCGTAAGTATATGAAACAAAGAGCGAATGGTTTTTGCCAAAACTTTGGTATCAGACTTGTTGAGCGGGTAATTGCGGCTTTTTTTATGAATAGCTACCAAAAGAGACTTTTCAGTTTCAATAAACGATAGTAGTTTCGGATAAACATCATTCATGTACTTGTCAACGATGAGATTAACATTGTTGAGAGCATGTTGATTATCTTCGCGTTGCTTAGCAATTTTTTTCGACAATAAATTAAACGCTTTTGCTTCTTTTGAAAGATTATTATTTTGTTCCTTTTCATGTAACCGAATTAAATCATGCTTCCGTTTTTCAGCCTCCTTTTGTCGCATCACTTCTTCCTTAGCTGCTTCCTTAGCTGCTTTTTTCTCATAGTCTATGGGATCACCAAACAAATAATTGGGGGTTACTTTTTTTTTGTCCATTTTGTCCATTTTGTCCATAAAAGGCGATTTTTTAAGTGAATGCTTTGGACAAAATTAAGGTTTTAAAAATATTACACAAATATTTTGTGGCATTACTAAATTTTGTGTGTGAAGATTTTAAAGAAAAGATTTGGCTCTATGATGAAAAGGGTGGGTAAAATGTTAGAAGTTTGATGACTTTAA
>JASGCP010000041.1 GCA_030053995.1 Phycisphaerales bacterium | reverse complement strand
AATTTATGGGTATATTTAGGCACTCTTTTTTTACTTTTAAATTTACATTTTACAGGCTTATTCCCCACAAAATAAACTTGACCCGATAAATTTGGTTGTATGCGTAAAATTTATAGAACTATGAATTTTTATTGCAACAATCAAAGATTCTTTTTAGAAAATCTAACCCCTCTTCAATGCACTTGATATTCTTAACAACCATGATTAAATTTTTATTAGCCTCTTTCAATTGAATATGAATGGGGTTCTCTTGTACAAATTTTGTAATGCTTTGAAAGGTTTTTGATTCAAAGTATAGCGAATCTGGTTGGTTAATAAAATAACAACGCATGATATTTTGACGAATAATAATATTTTCAAAACCTAATTGTGCACCAATATGTCTGCATTGAACAGCAATGAAGATAGACTCTGTTTCTGCGGGGATAGGACCAAATCGGTCGATGAGTTCTTTTTTAATAATATCTAAATCTTCTTCGTTTTTATAGTTGCTAATCTTCGTGTAGATCGATAGTCGTTCGGTCGTGTTGGCAATATAGGAATCGGGAATAAGTATTTCAAAGTCTGTTTCGATACCGCAGTCTTTGCTGATGCTATCTAATTTAATGAGTTCTTCTTTAAAAGTATCTTTAAAGTTTGTTTTTTTTAATTCAATAATAGCTTCTTGTAAAATTCGTTGATACATGTCAAAGCCAATTTCGGTAATAAAACCTGTTTGTTCGCCACCTAATAAATTACCGGCCCCTCTAATATCTAAATCACGCATGGCAATTTGGAAGCCACTACCCAGGTCGCTAAATTCCTCTAATATTTGCAATCGTTTAAATGAATCAGTGGGTAAAGCATGTATTGGGGGTGTTAGTAAATAACAGAATGCTTTTTTATTATTTCTACCAACACGACCGCGTAATTGGTGTAAATCGCTTAATCCAAAGTGATGGGCTTCATTAATGATGATGGTGTTAACATTGGAAATGTCCACCCCATTTTCAACAATATTGGTTGAAATGAGTACATCGTATTTTCGTTCTATAAAGTCTAATATTTTCTCTTCCAATTCATGCCCCGGCATTTGTCCGTGTGCATAACTGATTGAAAGATCGGGGCATAGTTTTTCAAGTAAAATATTTATTTCTTTAACGCCTTCAATACGATTGTATATAAAAAATACTTGCCCGCCTCTATTGGTTTCAAAGTAAATAGCTTCTCTAATAAAATCAGGATTAAATACCTGTAGTTCGGTATGCACGGGTTGTCGGTTAGGAGGCGGTGTTTGGATAATACTTAAATCGCGTGCACCCATTAAAGAGAACTGAAGGGTTCTTGGTATTGGTGTTGCCGTTAGGGTAAGACAATCAACATTATTTTTAAAAAGTTTTATTTTTTCTTTGTGGGCAACGCCAAATTTCTGTTCTTCATCGATGACGAGTAAGCCCAAATCTTTGAACTGAATATCTTTACTTAATAAGGCGTGTGTTCCAATGATAATATTAGTTAGCCCTTGCTTAACTTTTTCTATTGTTTCTTTTTTTTCTTTACTTGATTTAAAACGATTCAGATAATCAATCGTGATGGGGTAATCCTTTAAGCGTTCTTTAAACGTTTGATAATGCTGAAAGGCAAGAATGGTCGTGGGTACTAAAACAGCGGCTTGTTTTTTCTCGAGGCAAGTTTTAAATACAGCTCGAATAGCAATTTCTGTTTTTCCAAAACCTACATCGCCGCAAATCAGTCTATCCATCGGTGCCGTTTGCTCCATATCCTTTTTCACATCCGCGGTAGCCTTACTTTGGTCGGGCGTGTCTTCGTACATAAAAGATGCTTCAAGCTCTAATTGCATAAAATTGTCAGGGCTGTGTGCAAATCCTTTACTGGCTTTTCTTTTGGCATAGAGTTCTATGAGATCAAAGGCAATTTCTTTTACTTTCTTTTTCGTTTTCTCTTTGAGTTTATTCCATGCATCAGTACCAATTTTATGAATGGTGGGTACTGTTCCTTCTTTGCCCGAGTATTTTGTAATTTTATGAAGTGAGTTAATGTGTACTAATAATATATCATTATCTCGGTAGAGTAATTGTACCACTTCTTGTAGGTGCCCATTAACCTCCATTTTTTTGAGTCCTTTGTAAACACCTACGCCGTGGTCGATGTGTGTAATAAAGTCACCGGGTTGTATAGCTCTTAGAAGCTCTAAGGTCAATGCTTTATTTTTATTAAAAGTGGTTTTAATTTTGTATTTATGGTAGCGTTCAAATATTTGGTGATCGGTAAAGACCAGAATTTTACAGGTTTTATCAATAAATCCTTGATGAATAGAATAGGGTATTCCAATAAAATGGATCTGTTGATTCATGTCTTCAAAGATGTTGTAAAGTCTTTCTAATTGTTTGGGTTGCTCGGCAAAAATAAATACCTTGTATTCTTGCTCTTGGTAGTTTTTAAGTTCTTGAATGAGTAATGAAAATTGTCGATTAATCGTTGGTTGGGGACTGGTATCGCAGGTGATTGTTTCTTGAGCAAAATGCGCCTTGTTGCCAAATTCAATTATTTTTTTGTGTGTTACTTGTTGTAGTAGGAGCTGCGGATCGATAATATCTTCGGTGGTGAGAAAGAGGGGAGGAAGGTCGTTTGACGCTTCTACGGTTGCAGCTGTTTCTATGAATTGATGAAGTAGTTTATAGTGATGCTGTAGTTGGTCTTGTATGATGTTCCAAGAAGTTAACCATAAGCAGGTATTAGGTGGCATAAATTCAACAATCGAAATTTTATCTTCTTTTTTAGCTTGTTTATCTAAATGGCTGGTGATGGTGATTTTACCTACGGTTTTTTCGCTAATCTGCGATTGGGGATCAAAAACACGAATACTTTCGATAAGATTATCGGATAGTTCGATGCGGTAGGGCTTTTCGTAGCCGTATGAGTAAACATCAATTATGCCACCGCGCATGGCAAACTGCCCCGGTTCGTATGTAAAATCTGATTTTGCAAAGTTTAAATCTTTTAACTGTTCTATTAGTTCTTGTACATGGATTGTCTGTTTAAGGTGTAGTTTAATGGTGTGTTCTGAAATGCTCCTACTGTTTGTAACCTTTTCTAAGATTGCTTCAGGATAGCTTACTAAGATGGTTCCGCTTTGATGATCGTTAACCGATAGTAAAGCCTCCGAACGCAACATCGTCATGGATGAATTAATTTTTTCTATTTTTTTTTCTGTTGTAAAGGACGATGGGAAATAACATATCCGTTTATGTTGTAAGAGGTTTTCTAAGGTATTCGTTAAATAGGCCGCCATGGTAGCATTGTCGGCAATGATGAGCTGATGGGCATCTGTTTGTTTATGTGCCATGCTGGCTATATAGAAGGCTAAGCTACCGCCCTTGAGGTTTTCTAAATATACAGCAGGGTATTTTTGAATCCCATGGTCAATACGATTGATAATATTAGACTGGTTATATTCTTCTAAAAGTGTTTCTAAATTCATAATAAACTAAAGGCAGGGCACTTAAAATGGGTGTGCAAAGGTAGTTATTTAATGTGGAATGATGGGTACTATATTTTATAGGCTGTTTCTTTTTATAGGCTGTTTCTTTGCTTCAAAATTCTTACCTTTGCCCGATTATGAAAAAGAAGTTTTTTTTGTTTGATGCATTCGCCCTTATTTTTAGAGCATATTATTCGCTTATTAAAAGTCCAAGAATAACAAGTACGGGTAAAAATACGAATGCACAATTTGGCTTCGCTAATACTATTTTTGAAATTATTTTAAAAGAGAAGCCCGATTTTATTGCTGTTTGCTTTGATGTAAGTGCACCTACCGAAAGGCATGTTTTGTATCCTGATTACAAAGCGAATAGGCAAGAAACACCAGAGGATATTTTGTCGTCCGTTCCCGATATTCAAAGTTTACTCAAGGCGGCTAATATTCATATGGTGAGCATACCCGGTTATGAGGCTGATGATTTGATGGGGACTTTGGCTACGCAGGCGGCGAAAAAAGGACATCAAGTTTTTCTCGTTACCGCCGACAAGGATTTTGGTCAGCTTGTTACAGAAGATATTGTTATCTATAAGCCCGGTAGTAAAGGTAATGATTTTGAAATTATAGGTGTTAAGGAAGTGTGTGATAAATGGCGGATTCAGAAGACGCATCAGGTAATTGATGTTTTAGCACTTATGGGCGATGCCGTTGATAATATTCCTGGTGTGCAAGGTATTGGTGAAAGAACCGCTAGTAAACTACTGCAAGAATTTGAAACGGTTGAAAATATAATTGCACAAGCTGATGCTATTAAGGGTAGCTTGGGCGATAAAGTGCGTGCGGGTAAAGATATGGCTTTGCTGAGTAAAAAATTAGCAACGATTATTACCGCGGCACCAATCGATTTTGATGAACATGTTTTTGCAGAGCAACCTGTTAATCAAGTTGCCTTGCAACAAGTTTTTCATGACCTTGAATTTAAGTCGCTTGCTAAACGCTTGCTTGATGATCCCACCCCCAAGAATGATGCTCATAAAAGTGCAGGTTCGGTACAACAAATGTCTTTGTTCGCTTCTGCAAAAAATACGGCTACGCTTTCTGTACAAGATCCTTTATCGGTTGAGCCACTTGTTGATGATACCCAAGTTCAAAATAATGATTCATTTATTTCAAATTATAAGAATAGTCATCAAGTTCCGCATCAATATAATTTAGTTAATACACCTGACGCCGTTGCCTCGCTCATTGAAAATTTGTCTGCTTATCAAGAAATTGTTGTTGATACGGAAACAACAGGACTTAATCCATACATTTGTGAATTAGTAGGTTTCAGTTTTGCTGTTCAACCGCACGAAGCTTATTATGTTCATTGTCCTCTTGATTGGACGGCAACACAAGCATTACTTAATTTATTTAATCCATTATGGTGCAATACACAAATTACTTGGATTGGTCATAATCTTAAATTTGATTTGCTTGTATTGAAACAATATGAGGTCCATTTTGCTGGTAAATTATATGATACAATGCTGGCACAGTATGTCGTTGATGCTGATTCTAAAAAGTCAATGGATGTCCTTAGTAAACAGTATTTACAATACGAGCCGATTGCTATTACAACCTTGATTGGAAAAGAAGGTAAGGATCAATTAAGTATGCGGTCTGTAACAGTAGAAGATATAACGGCTTATGCTGCCGAAGATGCCGATGTAACCTTGCAGTTGAAACACGCGATTGCCCCTTTGGTATTGCTTAATAAAGTTGATGGCGTACTGGATACAATCGAGTTGCCTCTACTGCCTGTTTTAGTGGATATGGAGTTTGAGGGTATTAATTTGGAAGTTCAATTTTTAAAGGAATACGCTACGGTTGTTGAAAAGGATTTGCAACTTTTAACAACGCAGATTTATGAACACGCCGGCACTGAATTTAATATTGCCTCGCCTAAGCAATTAGGTGATGTATTGTTTGATAAATTACAAATTGATCCTGCTGCCAAGAAAACAAAAACAGGACAATACGCTACCGGTGAAGATGTTTTGCAAAAGCTATCTGCTAAACATCCCATTATTGCGACAATTTTAGAATATCGGGAACTTGCTAAATTGTTATCGACTTATATTCTTAGTTTGCCTGAATTAGTTAATTCCAAAACAGGACGCTTGCATACTTCTTTTTCACAAGCAGTAGCCGTTACGGGACGATTGAGTAGTCAAAATCCTAATTTGCAAAATATTCCTATTCGTACAACAAGGGGCAAAGAAATTCGTAAGGCTTTTGTTGCTCGATCACCAGAGCATGTATTAATTTGTGCCGATTATTCTCAAATTGAATTGCGTATTATTGCTGCACTCAGCAAGGATAAAAATATGTGTGCTGCATTTTTAGAAGCTAAGGATGTACACACCTTAACGGCTACAAAAATTTTTAAAGTACCGGAGGCGGATGTTACTAAAGAACAACGATATAAAGCTAAAAGTGTGAATTTTGGTATTATTTATGGACAAGGGGCTTTTGGTTTATCCGAAAATTTGGGGATTAGTCGTTCTGAAGCAAAACTAATTATTGATAGTTATAAACAGGAATTTCAAGGTATTGATCAATATATGACCGAGGTGATTGCTTTTGCTAAAAAGAACGGATTTGTGGAAACTTTATTAGGTAGGAAAAGATGGCTCAGGGATATTGACTCTAGAAATCAAACCGTTCGTTCCTTTGCTGAAAGAAATGCTATTAATGCACCGATACAGGGTACGGCGGCTGATATGATTAAATTGGCGATGATTAGTATTTTTAATGAATGTAAACGGCAAAATCTAAAAACAAAAATGGTGCTGCAAGTGCATGATGAACTTATATTTGATACACCAATAGCAGAGGTGGAAATAGTGAAACCAATTATAAAAACTATGATGTGTCAGGCATTGCCCTTACCTAATAATATACCCGTAGAAGTGCAAATTGGGGTTGGTGCTAATTGGTTAATTGCTCATGAGTAGCTTGTTAGTATTCTAAAGATTGCTTTTAGTGTATCCTCAATAACCATGCTTTCTGCCTATTACGCCTAAATAAATAAAACAAAAATTGCTATGCACAAACATAGCATTAATGCGATGTGGATGTGTGCAAAATAAAAATAAAAATAAAAATATTTATGTGTAGCTTTGCAAAATCTTTTAGATATTTTTAAAAAAAAGTTAACCTTTTTGCATAAAGAATTGTCTAATGTCTTGTAGTGTTCTTTTATTAAAAATTATAAATTATGAAAAAAAATCTTAGTATCGGTTCTTGCATTTCTCGACAAAGTCTTAAAACAGTTTATGCTGGTTCCATGATAGGGTTAAATGTTAAGGATTCACCTGCTTCTTATTGTGGATGTGCCACGCCTCCTTGCACTTGTATGGTTTGTACTGTTGATGAGCTTGGTAATACGGGCGTTTACGAATGGATAACAACCGCTAATATTACATATTGTGGTTGTGTCGCTTCCGCATCTTGCTAATGTCCCTTTTACAAGCATTTTGTCAGCTGTTCTATTTGCAAATATCTGTTGTATGAGCGTATTAATAATAATTATCAATTTTATTACCAGTATTTATGCCCGATTTTTAATTATTATTTGTGGCAATGTAGCAGTTTATAAATTTATTTAAGGTCTTCTTATTTAGATGTTGCATTATAAATGATACTAATAGACAGATAAGCATCAATGGTTTTTAGTTATTCGTTTTAGAAATTAATAAAAAAATTATGAAAAAGACAATTCATCAAATATCGGGTACTATCAGTGCCTATTCTTCTTTTGTGCCTTTAATTATTCTTTTGTTATTTAGTATTTCCTGTACTAAAAAAATAGAAAATCCCACTAACAATAAAAATGTTTTTTCTCAGAATGGTAAGCGGGTTGGAGATATTCAAAATATACCGCAAGTCATGATGACATTAGATGCTATTACCGATGAGGTTGTGAACATGCAAAGTCGAGATGAAGTAGTGGCATACTTAAAAAATCCTGCTTATGCCACGAATGGTAAATGGGATTTGGTTTGGTTAGATGCTGCATCTACTGCCAATAAAAAAGAGTGTGCTATGATCACACGATATAATGGTGATGATGCCGGGCCAGGTGTTTCGCTGGCTATATCTTTTGCAGGCACTAATTTTTCTAATTTTTCTAATATTATGATGGATTGTGATTTAAATGTTCTGGGTACGATGATCTACACCAATTTAGATTATTTTAATGCCCATCCCAATGATAAGCCTTCTGTTTCAGCCGGGCTCAATGAGGCAACGAGCTTGTACAATGTTGCTATCGATCCTCTTTGTCTTATACCCGATGCTAGCATTAAGGCGTTTCTTGTTACATCATATAAACAAGCCGCTGAATTGGGCAATTTACCTTTGAATCTTTATTTTACTGGACATAGCCAAGGTGCCGCAGCAGCAGTTGTGTTTGCTCAAATGTTGTTCCAAAACCTTGATGATCTATATAGTATTTCAAAGCAATACGGTGTAAAATTGGGTAAAAAAGGCGTTGGCGATGGCTTCCCAATTAATATTTACTTAAATACTTTTGCATTGCCCAAATTTGGAACACAAGGACTTACAGATTATATGAATGCATTACCAGATATAGGTAATGGCGTACTTAATTTACAGTCTTTTGATAACTATTATGTGCAAGAAGACCAAGTACCATTCATTGCAAGTAATTTTAATGCAATTGGAACACCGGCAACTATGTCTAATTATCCTACCGGTGGTAACTTTACTGCTGAAGTGTCAGGGGTTACTAATTTATTTAATAATGTTATTTCCGCAGCAGGTATTAGTTATACGCCAACTTATGCAGGAATTCAGGTTGACCATAATTTAGGACAGAATTCAGTACCAGCAAGTAATTTTAAGGTGCCAACTACCTTAATGACTTTACTAGATTTTGGTTCTTATATGGAATGGAATCACAATCATAATGTTTATTTAACAATGCTTGGTGCCCCACTGGTTCCAGATCCGTCTTCAGGAGTAAATAATGATAATTATTGGACTAATGATGGTTTTGATGCTATTCATTAATTTTTTTAGTATATTGCACAAAAATTATTAGTTAAATCAATAAAAACCACGATCTATGGGATTAAATTTTAAAAATGAAAAAAAAGGGGGGCTAGGTGTGCAACTTTGTCGTTCAGAAATTAAATTTATAATCGGTGCCACTAAGTCTATTGGTTTTAAAGATACATCAACATGCACTAGTGCAGGCCAGTGTTGTCATGATGCATTGGGTAATACAGGGCATTGTTGTGCTACACAAGGTACAAAGACTTCTTACTCTTGTATCTTAATAGGAAATATTAATTGTTCAGTGGCAGAGCACTATAAATGTTAAGCGGGGGGCTAAACATCGATTTGTTTGGAACTATGATGCTATTTTTAAAATATACTTCTTCTAATCATTTTCCTTTTCTGGCGTGATTGAAGGAGTATATTTTTTTTGACATTGTAGTTAATAGTGTAGTATAATCCTTATTTAAATATCTGTGTTTGTCGGGTTTTATATATACTATTTTTTGTAAAGATTAGTTTTTATGTCTTTAATAAAGAGTGTTTCGGGTATAAGGGGAACAATTGGTGGGAAGGTAGGTTATAGCTTAACGCCCATTGATATAACTCGTTTTACAGCTGCATTTGCTACATGGATACAAAGACGCAATGATTTGAATGGTTGTGATTCAAAGAAAATAGTTATTGGTAGAGATGCTCGCGTGAGTGGACATTTTGTTGCCGAAATGGTGAAACAATGTTTAATGAGCTTAGGTTTTGAAGTTGTAAACTTAGGTTTGTCAACGACACCTACGGTAGCCATGAATGTTGTTTTTGAAAAAGCAGCAGGCGGTATTGTTATCACCGCTAGTCATAACCCAGAACAATGGAATGCCCTAAAATTATTAAACGAATTTGGGGAATTTATTAGCCCTGATATAGGCTCAATCGTTTTGGATATCGCTTCCCAAGACGATTTTGATTTCGTAACTATAGATAAATGGGGTAAAGAAACCATTGTATCTGATGGTATCGATAAACATATTGACGCAATTATTAACCATTCTTTGGTGTTGGTACAAGCTATTAAAGATCAACCACTACGCATAGTGGTTGATGCTGTTAATAGTACGGGGGCTATTGCCGTTACGGCTTTATTGGCTCGATTAGGTATTAAAGATATTTTAGTTATTAATAGTGACATGAATGGTCATTTTGCTCATAATCCAGAACCCCTGCCCGAGCATCTTTCTGAAATTTGTAGTAAAGTAAAAACATATCATGCCGATTTGGGAATCGTTGTTGATCCTGATGTAGATCGGCTATGTTTTGTTTGTGAAAATGGTGAATTATTTGGGGAAGAATATACTTTAGTAGCAGTGGCAGACTATGTTTTGAATCATACGCAAGGACCCGTAGTCAGTAATTTATCTTCATCCAGAGCATTACGCGATATTGCTACGCATTATGGTTGCGCTTGCTATGCCAGTGCTGTTGGAGAATTTCATGTAGTTGCTAAGATGAAAGCAGTGGATGCCGTGCTTGGTGGTGAAGGTAATGGCGGTATCATACTTCCTGATTTACATTATGGTCGGGATGCGTTAATTGGTATTGCCTTGTTTTTGTCGTTGTTAACAATGAAAAAACAACCTGTTTCAAAACTGAGACTTGGTTACCCCAATTATGTTATGGACAAACTAAAATATACACTGCCAGAAGATATGACAATAAATAATTTGCTTATTTATTTGAAAAATAAATACACCCCTATTGCCGATTGTGATGAAACTGATGGTTTAAAAATAGACTTCCCTAATGGCTGGTTACACATTCGTGCGAGTAATACGGAGCCTATTTTACGCGTCTATGCGGAACATAAAGATAAAAATGAATTACAACAAATGGTTCGTGCCTTAATGAATGAATTAGAACAGGCTACTGTGCATGCATAATAAGTTTGATAGTGTGTATGCCTAATTGTAATGCTCACTACTTGTAGCATTCCTGAAAAATTATTTAAAAGCATACTAATTGATATAAATACTAAATTGCATTTTTTATATATTTGTGTGATGTTAAAATCCATTGTCCGTTTTTCGATAAACAATAAGCTAATTATTATAGCGTTAACCATAGCGTTAATTTTTGCAGGTATTCGAGCGGTACAACAACTTGAAATCGATGCACTTCCAGATATTACTAATAATCAGGTGCAAGTTATTTCAGTGGTGCCTAATCTTAGTTCAGAAGAAGTAGAACGAATTATTACCTTGCCTATTGAGTATGAGACTAAAAATATACCGGGACTTACTGAACAGCGAAGTTTATCACGATTTGGATTAAGTATTGTTACTATTGTTTTTAACGATAAAACCGATGTTTATTGGGCTCGACAACAAGTATCAGAACGATTGGTGAATTTAAGAGAACAAATACCGCCGTCTATAGCCGTACCGTATATGGGGCCGGTTACAACGGGGTTAGGTGAAATCTACCAATATGTAGTAAGGGCAACAAAAGGGTATGAAACACGCTATTCGTTGTCCGATTTACGAGAAATACAAGATTGGATTGTAAGGCGCCAACTATTAGGAACACCGGGCGTGGCTGATGTAGCAACGCTGGGTGGAAATTTAAGACAATACGAAGTAGCCGTTAAGTTAGATAAACTTAATAGCTTTGGGGTGTCTGTAAATGATCTTGCTGAAGTGTTAATGGCTAATAATAGCAACGCAGGCGGGGCATATATTGAAAAAGGACCGTATGCTGTTTTTATTAGAACAGAAGGACGCATTAAATCGCTTGATGATATTGCTAATATTGTTGTAAAAAAAAATACGACTTCCGGCATCCCCGTACTCATTAAGGATGTAGCCGAAGTGCATTATGGTAGAGCTATTCGTTATGGTGCTATGTTGCAAAGTAACTATGGTGAAGTATGTGGTGCCGTAGTTATGATGGTTAAAGGTGCTAATACGAATCAGGTTATCACTAATATAAAAACGAGAATAGCTGAAATTCAAAAAACATTACCCGAGGGCGTTGTTATTGATCCATTTTTAGATCGTTCTAAAATGATCGGTCAAGCTATTCATACCGTTACGAAGAACTTAATTGAAGGTGCTATTATTGTTTTATTCATTCTCATTTGCTTTTTATCGAGCTTTAGGGCCGGTTTTATTGTTGCTTCCGTGATACCCTTGAGTATGTTGTTCACCATTATCATGATGGATATTTTTGGCATTAGTGGTAATTTAATGAGTTTAGGTGCTTTAGATTTTGGTTTGCTTGTTGACGGTGCCGTTATTATTGTAGAAGTGATCATTCATAATTTACAGCAAAAAAACTTAGCTAATACACTGGGGCGTGCTTATCTTACACAAAAAGAATTTGACCGAGAGGTTGAGCAATCTTCTATCCGAATGATGCGCTCGGCTATGTTTGGACAGTTAATTATTTTAATCGTTTATATTCCGATTATTACGCTTACCGGTATTGAAGGGAAAATGTTTAGACCCATGGCGTTAACAATCATATTTGCGTTAATGGGTGCGAGTGTTTTATCCATTACCTACATACCCGTGATGGTATCCATATTGTTTTCTAAAAAAATAGACACGCACGAGGTAAGCTACGCACAAAGATTGATGAATTTTATAAATGCAAAGTATCAATGGTTGCTCAGTCATGCTCTTCAAAAAGCAATATTGGTAATTTTGATACCCTTTCTTTTGTTTATTGGATCAGTTATATTATTAACCCAATTGGGTGGCGAATTTATCCCCGTATTACCAGAAGGCGATTTTGCTGTTGAAACACATTTGTTGCCCGGTAGTTCGCTGACGCAAACAATAACATCTTTACAAAAAGCTAGTGATTTGTTGTCGCATCGCTTTCCTGAAGTCTTAAAAGTAGTAGCTAAAATTGGGGCTAGTGAAATACCTACGGATCCACAAACAATTAATGGGGCTGATTTAATTGTAAGTTTGCAAAATAAAAATCGATGGACAACAGCTAAGGATTACCCTGAATTGGCTGACTCTATTAAATCTGTTTTGTCTGATATACCTAATATTTCTACAGGTGTACAGTACCCGGTTCAAATGCGTTTTAATGAATTGATGACTGGCTCTACGCAAGATGTTGTATGTAAAATATTTGGCGATGATTTTGATTATTTGAGTGATTATGCGAATAAAATATCTAATATTATTGGTACCATAAAAGGTGCAAAAGATATTTACATAGAGCCTATTGTTAGTGTACCGCAATTAGTTGTCCGTGTAAATCGCCAACAGTTAGCTATACATAATGCCCAGGTAGATGATGTCAATGCCCTCATTTCTACTTTATTTGCTGGTAATATCGTTGGTAAGATTTATGAAAAGGAAAAGTATTATGATTTGGTTATTCGCATGAATGCCCCTTCTAAAGAAAACCTTGAATCTGTTAAGAATATGTTACTCTTATTAAAAAATGGAGAATATGTTCGATTGGGTGGCATCGCACGCGTGTCATTAGAGGCGAATCCTTTTGAAATTAGGCATGAAGATAGCAGGAGACGCGTGGTTGTCGGCTTTAATGTTCGGAATAGAGATGTAGCATCAATTGTTAATGAATTACAGACTAAAATTGCTCAGCATATTAAACTTCGCCCTGGCTATTATATAGCTTTTGGAGGCGAGTATAAAAATATGAATATAGCCATTAATCGTCTTCAACTTATTTTACCCATAGCCTTATTATTAATATTCTTTATTTTGTATTTGAGCTTTAAAAATTTTAAGTATTGTGTTATTATATTTGTAACTATACCTTTATCTTGTATCGGTGGCGTATTGGCTTTATGGCTGAGACATTTTCCGTTTAGTATTTCTGCCGGCGTAGGATTTATAGCACTTTTTGGTGTAGTAGTTCTTAATGGCATTGTATTAATTAATGAATTTAAAAATATTCGTGAAAATGAAGCGGCTCTTTCTTTAAAAGATCAAATTAAGCTGGCACTGACAAATAGATTAAGGCCTATTTTGATGACGGCATTAGTAGCATCATTTGGTTTTTTACCCATGGTATTTAGTCAGAGCGAAGGCTCAGAAGTACAAAGACCACTCGCTACCGTTGTTATTGGCGGACTTTTGGTGGCTACCTGTTTAACTTTATTTGTACTCCCTTGTATTTATTATTTAGTTGAAAAGAGAGCCTCACAACCAAAATCAATGAAGCCTAATAACAGTACTAATCATGTAACATTGATGGTATTGGTTTTGCTTTCAGGATTGTTGTTGCACAGCAATGAAGCTACGGCCCAAGTGAATGTAAGGGATACAACACCTATTAAACAAACCGATTCATCTTGGTATATCCGCTCAATGACGATAGAAGAATTACTCGCACTCGTTCCAAATTCTCCAAGCATTGCCGTGAGTAATGTACAGGTTGAATACCAAAAAATATTAAAAAGGACCGGTGATATTTTTCCTAATACAACATTGAGTGTTGTTGGTGGTAATATCAATAGCCCACTCTATGAAGTAGGCTTTGATGTTGCACAAACATTTGTTGCCCCCACCACCTATAAAAAACAAAGAAATGTTTTAGAAACTATTTTTAAAGGTGCACAAATACAGCAACAACTTACCATGCGCCAAGTCAAAGAGATTGTTACAGACTTATATGTTCAGCTACAATATCTAGAAATACAAAGGAAGATTTTATTGAATTTGGATACCGTATTTGAAAAATTTAAGAATTTGTCAGCTATTCGTTATGAAAAAGGCGACGTGGGTATTATCGAAAAGGTAAGTTTTGATAATCGATATGCTCAAAATAAATTGAATGTTAAAATGGTGCAACATGATATTTATACAACACAGGTTCAAATAGCTACCCTCTTACGCTCCAATTTTTTTATAGCCCCCGCTCAACCCCTTACTACTGATTTTATTTTTTTTGATAGTGCTCTTATTTATGGACACCCTTATTTGAAACTGTATCAGCAACAAATAGAACAAGCTAAAGCTAATACGATTCTACAAAAAGTGTCCTTGTTCCCAACCTTTTCGATCGATTATCATAATCAATCTTTTAAAGGTTACTTTACTTATCCAGATAATACAACCGTTTATCTGAAGGGTACTAAGCGATATAGTTCAATAACGGGCGGAGTTAATGTCCCCATTTTTAATAAGGCGGCTAATAATAAAATTAAAGCGGCTAAAGCTAATGAACGCGTTTCGCAAGCTTTATTTGAAGAAGCTAAAACTAATTTTATATCGGACTTTAAGAAAACTTGGCAAGACTATCAAAAGCTCGATGAGACTACTAATTATTTTGAACAGTCCGCTTTGCCACAGGCTAATAAAATTATTGAAATAGCAAATATTCAATATGAAAAAGGAGCTATTAACTATATAGAGTGGGGTAATGCAATTAAAGATGCTATTGATATTAGAAATAATTATTGGAGTCAAGTATTTCAAAAAAAAATAGTAGAGTATAAACTGATGTACCTTTTGGATAATAATTAATTTTTTTTTATGAATATTGTGCGTAATAAATTACCGTTGCTTCTACTATTAATGACCGTAGTTAGTATGGGGTGTAAAAATAAAACAGAGACGGTTACATCCGACTTGACCGAGGGAACCCTGAATGATCAAATGGTTATACTAACACCTACGCAACTAAAAAATGCTGATCTGAAAATAGGAAAGATTGAAACAAAAAATATAAGGAATATTATCGAATTGAATGGTAGCGTTAATGTACCACCCCAAAATTTGGTTTGGGTTTCCTTTCCTTTAGGGGGCTATGTAAAAAAACTTAATGTGCTGACCGGCTCTATTGTTAAAAAAGGTGATACGGTCGCCTTGTTGGAAGACCCCGTTTATGTTAATTATCAACAAGATTATTTAACAGCTAAAAATACATTGGAATTACTCGAGGAAGACTTAGAGCGACAAAAATCATTATCAGAAAAAGAGGCTTCCAGTAAAAAAAACTATCAACAGGCATTAAATAGTTATAATAACCAAAAAATAGCACTTAAATCTTTACAAGAGAAATTGCAAATTATTAATATTAATCCTGCTAAACTTAATTATGCTACCATTACGAACACGGTACCCGTTATTGCCCCTATTAGTGGCTATATTACGCAGATTAATATTAATATCGGAAGATATGTTAACCCCTCTGATGCCTTGCTGGAATTAGTAGATCCAGATTATATTGAAGCACAAATGGTTGTCTATGAGGACGATTTGCAATACTTTCACCCCGGTATTATTGGTGAAGTATTTAGTGCAGGCAACGAAACTAAAGGATATCGCGTAAAAGTAACTTTAGTAACTAAAAATGTTTCTGGAGCTCAACGAAATGCTATCTTGCACTGCCAATTTTTAGATAAAACACTGCAAATATTTCCTGGTATGTTTTTAAGCGGACATTTTGAAATTGGTAATTATCTATCAAAAGTACTACCTTATAATGCTATCGCTAGCTACGAAGGACGATATTATATATTTTCTAAAATAGACTCTTTGCAATACCAAATTCATGAAGTAATAGTGGGTACTGAAGATAAGGGAGTCATTGAATTGAAGAATTTTAATACCAATCTATTGAGGCAACAAATAGTAACTGATAATGCTTATATGCTATTATCTAAGTTTAAAAATAATGCCAATTATTTAGATTGATCATGAATCATTTATTTGTTTCTTTAAATAATAGGCATTACTAAATTTTGTGTGAGAAGATTTTAAAGAAAAGATTTTGAGGAAGCT
>JASGCP010000168.1 GCA_030053995.1 Phycisphaerales bacterium | reverse complement strand
TGCAACGCCCTTCCTCTGAGGGCGTTTTGCCTATATCCTCAATGGTAATCAATATGAAAGTGTGCTAAGTTACCCACTCTTTTCGTCATAGACACTCTTTAGTTATTGTTTCAAAAATCCGTATTTGTAAACTTTTGGTTCTATTTTTTCGGCGAGTTGTTTGAGTTTTTCTCTTAGCTTACGAATTAAGTTTGTATAGGTTTCGTCTAAACTTTTATTGTTCATTTTTCCGGCCTCGTTTCTGCCCTGAAAATGTTCTCTTATGTCGTAAAGTGAAGCATGAACATTGCAATTTGGTTGTTGGTGATAATATGTCCACAGTTCACGACCGGCATTAAAAACAGCAGTTGCTTCGCGTGAAAATAGTAAAGGTTTATTATTGCCGTATGCCGCATCGGGTTCAAATAACAGGTTAATACGCAAAGAAGATTTTTGCGGAGGATTTGGTTTTCCTTTTATAAAATCTGTCATAAAACTACTCGCAAATTTTTCTCGGGCATTGACTTCTTCTTCGGTAAATGGTATCCAGTGGTTCGTACCATATTTTGATTGGACATTGTTGTTGAAAAGCGTAAAAGCTAAACAATCATTTTGAAATGTGTCATCTGTCTGCCATTGGTGGTTGGGATGCAAAAATTGATCACGGTCATTGAGCCATGTAGCTTCTATACATTTACGAACCGTGAAATATATACAAGATTGAATTAAATTATTCGGCGTAATAGGTTTATAGTAAGTTGATGTTTCATTACTCTTATTTGACTGAATAAAAACACCAGTGGAATTTTGAAAGTCATTGCTATTACAAGTAAGATAAGCTAGTCTATTTTCCGCATTTTTCCAAGTTGGTCTTAACCAGTCATTAATGTTTTTATCATCGTCATAGCTATAGAACTTCTTCTTCTCTTCAAATATTCCATTGGTATTGTAAACATCTGCCTCTACATTATTAAATCTCGTTGGTATGTCCGTATTCCAAATAAAAAAACCAATTGGAAAACTTCCTTTTACATTGTCAAATGAATTTGCAGGAACTACAAACATTGATTTTAAATCTGAAAGAAAATAATCTCTATAACCCGAGAAATACGGTGCCTGTAATATCTTCAATGTTGAAAAATTTGCAAGCGTTGATCCGTGTATTTCAGCATATATTCTCGTAAAAAACTGAATGAATAATTCTCGTTTTGCGCAATCTTTAATTATAGAAGAATACTGTCTATGAATCAAGGTTTGATTTGAAACATTGCTTTTATTCTTACCATGTCCACTTCGTTGTTTAGTATCGCCGGCTTCCGCATAAGGCGGATTTATATACATCACTAACTTTTTTCTTTTTTTAGAATTGTTGATAATGTCTTGTAATGGTTTGGGTAATTTACTAAAGTCATCATTTAAAAAGTCAAATTGAAAAACATGGTCGTTTAATAAATTTGCACCATTTTTAATACGGTCGTGCATGACATCCACATCTTGACTATCCAAAGTTGAAGCCCAGATATTGTACTTGTTTGTAAGCCCAGCAAGTAAATTACCAGTTCCGGCAGCACAGTCCCAAACATAATATTCTTCTTGCCAATTTTCACCTAAAACATTCGTAAGATATTGTTGTGAAAGTGCTACCCAAATTTGTGGCGTAAAGAAACTTCCTTTGCGTTCTCGCACATCTTGAGGAACAAGTAAATCTCTGCGTGCTACGATATAATCCCAATATTCTTCTTTTGGGGGTCTATCGTATTTATTCCAAAACTGTGTGTGTGCAAGTTGTTTGTCGGTAAAGTCTGTTCGCTTACTGCTAAACATTCCTACTTCATCAATTTTGCGATCAAGTTCGTAGTGGTCGTGTTTGAGTAATACAAATAATTTTTCTTTGAGCGTATTATTTTCTTGTGACAGTAAGTCGGCAAGATAAAAATCGCCGTCAATAATTCCTTTGCTTTTTGCAGCTTCCCACTTTACAGCAATAGTTGGTTTAACCAACTGCAACCACTTGTTGTAAATAATCATAAAATTATTTTTGTCAATTTTGGTTTTTGTCAAGCCAAATTTGCCCACGATGAAATTCTTTTTGATAAATTTTATTAGTTCTCGGTCGTCATCTATAAAGTTAAATAGCAGGGCGTTGCTGTCAATTAGATGTTTTACTTTTTTGTGAATGAGTTTAAACTCTTTGGTGTCGTGGTTTGAAGGTGTTACATTCCAATTAAAATCGTTTAGGTAAAAAATGTCATGAATATCGCTGTAAGGAATAAAAGCCATTTTTTCGCAGTCAAATGCACCTAATAGGGCTGGCGGTAAAAAAATGTCAAAAGTTCTTGCCTTTCCAATGGTCAGTATGAGTTGAACAATGGATTTGTAAATATCAGACGCCCCTTTTTTTGCTTCTGCCCAAAGTAAAGATTCTTGTTCTACTAATTCTTTTTCGCTTTGGTGCATACAAACACAAAAGTCAATATTGCCGATAATTTTGGAGCTGTCGTAGAGCCAAAAATAGTCGTTAGCTATTTTATTTTTAAGTTCTTCTTCTCTTATGCCTTGATACTTCATTAACTTGTATGTTTTTGCGGAGGTTTGCAGAACCTCAGTTAGTATTGCTCTACAAAGCTAATATTTTATTTTCTGATACAGGAGCAGGATTTTATTGATTTTAGGATTGACAAGACTGGTTAATCCTGATTCAGACAATAGAAATCAGTTCTAACTTAAAAGCAAGTGCGTTGTGAAAAGCCCATTTAAAAACATCACAAATAAAAAAAGTAGAGATGAGGCATGCCTCGTCTCTACTTATATTCGCCTCTGCCAATTTTCGATGGACACTTCGTTCGCCTTGTTTTGCAACGCCCTTCCTCTGAGGGCATTCCGGATATATGCTCAATGGTAATCAATATGAAAGTGTGCTAACTTACCCACTCTTTTCGTCATAGAGCCCCCCAAAAATAATTTAGCCAAAGATTTAGCTAAGCAAAAACGAATTATATAAAAAAAAATGTATTATTGCAAAATAATTTTCTTTTAAAATTTTAAATAACAACAAATCTCATGAAAAAAATCATTTTTCTTTTATCGACGGTTCTATTTTCTTTAGGTATTTCTTTTGCACATACGAGCAAAGAGGCAACTAAAAATGTAGTTGAAGTGGTAGCATCATCAAAAGATCATAGTACTTTGGTTGCTGCAGTTAAGGCTGCCGATCTAGTAACTACTTTATCAGGTACAGGTCCTTTCACTGTTTTTGCTCCTACTAATGATGCTTTTAAAAAACTTCCTAAAGGAACTTTGGAATCTCTATTAAAACCTGAATCTAAAGATAAGCTAACATCTATTCTTACTTATCATGTGGTAGCAGGAAATGTTGATGCCGCTACTTTGTTAGCTACTATTAAAAATAATGGTGGTAAAGCTACACTTACTACAGTAAACGGTGCGACTTTAACTGCTACGGTAGAAAACGGTAAAGTAGTATTAACCGATGCTCAAGGTGGTAAAGCTGTAGTTGAAAAAACAGATTTACATGCTAGCAATGGTGTGGTTCATGTTATTAATGCTGTACTATTACCTTAATTGATCGTGTATATTTATCAAAGCTCCTATTTAAAAAAATAGGAGCTTTTTTTATTTCCTAAATTACACGAATGAGTTAAATGTTTTTGGCTCTATGATGAAATGAGCGGATTTTTGTGCTATTGGAGGTGCAACCGTTAAACACTATAATAATTCAGTCACGGAGTAGTTGTCAATATAATATTTTGGCTAAAGCATTCTTATTAAAATTTATTGGCTCTATGACGAAAAGGGGGGTAAGATGTTAGAAGTTTGATGACTTTAAAAATGATAATTTGATATTTTATAAGGTCATT
>JASGCP010000040.1 GCA_030053995.1 Phycisphaerales bacterium | reverse complement strand
CCTATTTCATTAGTGAGCCCTTTTTCACGCTCTAACAACATTAAAACCTACTTTTTTTAGCACCTCAAAAAATGATTTAGCCTTGTACTTGCGAATTTTGGGATTATCAAAAAAAAAAATACCTTTACGCAATTATTAACCGAGGTTTTGCAAACCTCCCAAATAATTTTTTCGACAATTTTTTAACATGCCCTTAACATACTTTTTTTATTTAATAATGTCTAAGAATTATATAAAAAAACTCAATAATAAAATTTAAAATCATGAAGCAAAAATTAGTAAGTTTAGGTTCTACTTTAACAAGAATAGAAGTTAAAATTATAAAAGGTGGAGCTAAAAATGTTCAGTATCCTACTTTGTGCACTGTTGACTCTGACTGTAAAAGTGCTTGTGCATACTTAAACTATTCAGCCGTTTGTTCATCTTCAACACCGTGTACATGTTATGGATGTGATAGTGGAGTGTGTGCATATAATGGACCACATTCAGGTATTCAGTGTTCTCCCAATCTGTGTTAATATAATTGCTGTTTGACATGCAATGCCGTAGTATGGTGTATTACTATAAGTGCGCATATTAATGTTTGAAGTTTAATAGTTCACTAATTGCCCATTAAAACGGTAATTTGTTTTTAAAAAATTTGTTTTTCGCTATCAATTGCATTCAGATTTATATAGAGCAAAAATAAATTTAATAAAAAAGTGGATACACGTAGCCGTGCGTCTATGCTCAACATTTAAAAGTACCCCTAATTTCGCAAGTGGTTTAGGTAAACAAGGTTAAAAGCCTTTAAAATAAAGGGGTTTAAATATTTGGTTATTTCACCTATTGGGGTGAACTTTGCAACTAAAGAAAAACCCATGAAAATAGTTATCAGAGATGCTACAATAGAACGATTTGAAATCGGGCTATTATCATGTAGTAGGTAGTATTAACGGCATTCCTATCTATATGCAAAATAGAAGTGGTAATACACCAGAGGGATATAATGGGTCAAGTTTATTTTGTGGGGAGTAAGCCTGTAAAATGTAAATTTTAAAGTAAAAAAAGAGTGCTTAAATATACCCATAAATTAGAGCTAAAAAGTTGCTTTTTCAAACGACCATTTAAAGTTTTACAAGGTCCTTTTTCTTTCTTTTGTCTTGATACAAAAGAAAGAAACAAAGAAAAAATCAAGCCTGCAGAGTAAGGGCTGCAAAACTACGGCTCACTTCGTTATCGAAAATGAATGGCATCGGATATATAGAAAGCGAGTGGTAGCGATTGGATATAACTTGCTTGCTTCTTTACAATTTTAGCATCGCTACCACTCGCTTTCTTTGATATATTTGCCTTCACCATTTTCGATAGTCACTTTGTTCGCCTTGTTTTGCAACGCCCTTTCTCTGAGGGCGTTTTGCCTATATTCTCAACGGTAATCAAATATAAAATGTAACTAACTTAGCCACTCATTTCGTCATAGAGCCTTTTTTTGAAATGCTAAGAGAATTAGTGGTTAACGCTAAAGAATCAAAAAATGTTCATATGACAATAATTGAGTGGGTTTAATGAATCATGTAGCCTATCAATGCCACTGGTAAAACTATATACAATTAGGGACTAACTAACTTTAAAGTAATCTTCTATAATATTTATTTCCTCTTCAGACAGATTGTATAGTTGATAAACCATTTGGTCAATTTTATTTTCAAAATAGTCTATTTGTTTATAAACCTGCTCTTTTTTAGATACTAATTTTGTATCGCCCAATTCTGTATTTAAGACTAAAAGTGTGTTGACATACTGCACCATAGAGTTTTGAAAATTTATTGATTCCCTATCATCCATAATTATAATAGGTAAACTTTTTGCTGCATTAGGGTATAAATTTAATTGGTCGCTCAAAAAATTATAGAAATACCAATTTAACAATTTTGAGTTTAGTAAACCTAAAATAAATTTAATAGCATATTTCTTAGATAGTTCTACTTCAAAATTATTAATTGCTTTTATAGCTGATATATGTTTAGCATGTACTAAATCACATAATTTTACACAATTAATTACGGTGTGGCTGTTATACATGTTTTTATTATCATACGCAAATCGCATTCTATCTTTAACAATACGAATAGTTATCAATTTTTCAGTTTCAAACAATTCAGGAAACATAGGATTATAATGCTCGAGTGGTTTATAATTTAACCAACCATAATTAGTGTAGAAATATCGTTCTATGTTTTCACCTTCTACAAATGGTTTATAACCTTTTTTATGTTCTTTAGAAACATAAAAACTTTTATTAATATTTTGGGATTTATGATTAAGTCTGGCACCGTATGCAACCAAGCATATTTTTTCAAGGCATATAGATTTTTTACATATTTTATCTTTGAGATTTAAAAAATTATAGATTGGCTTGGTTTCAAATCTATTGTTTTCTAATTGTAAAAATTGATTTTGGGCTATTGTAAATTCATTACCCGTTTTATTTATAAAATCAGGTGCACTTAAAAATGATTTAATTATTGTTTTATTATTTTTTGAAAAATGATTTTGTATGGTTATAATAACATTTTTAACTTTTGCTTGATCAAATACATAATACTTACTGGTGTCCACAATTTCTGTTACCCCATATTTTTGACTTAATAATTTTCGTAATAAGGCACCATAATTTTGATTGGTAAATGCATAAGGTACAATAAATGATATTAGTCCATTAGCTTTAAGATTATTTAATTTATTTTCTATAAACAGTATATATAAATCGGTTCTACCTACACAAGTTTTATATTTCTTGTAAAAATATTTTTTTATATCATCTTTTAAATTTTCAATATTTACATAAGGCGGGTTACCAATAATAACATCAAAGCCACCATTTTTAAAAACATCGGGGAATCCGTTATGCCAATTAAAAGGTTTAATTTTTCGCACTTCGCCAAAGTCTAACTGACTATCATAATAATCGCTGTCGATTAATGAATTACCACTCTTTATATTTGCGTCTATATTCGGTAGTAGTCGCTCATCAAATAAGTCAAGTTGTTTCACCGTTTCAACACTTTCATTTTCCATACATTTAAGTAACAAGGATAACTTGGTTACTTCAACGGCATTCGTGTCTATATCAACGCCAAAAATATTATTAACTAAGATTTTCTTTTTTTCATCTATGTTTAGATTGCCGTCTGGTTTTATAGGATTTTTTTTAGTCTTATTTTTTTTATAGTAATTGTTATGCCAATCGATGAGGTATTGATAAGCACCTAAAAGAAAACTACCGCTACCACACGCCGGATCTACAATTTTAATTTCAGATACCTCTTGGGGTGTTTTATCTTTAATGAGTTTGCCAACGGTATTTTCGACAATGTAATTCACTATGTATTGTGGGGTGTAATATACACCGCCCGACTTTCTAACTTCTGGCTTTAGCTCAATAACTGTTTTGCCTTTGCTATTAATAGTAATGGTTTTTCCTAAAAATTGCTCGTAAGCACGACCAAGTATATCTACTTCTAAAACAGAAAACTCATAAGGACAGGTTGGATAGTATAAGTCTTCTATAATATGTCTGATGATTTTATTGTTAATCTGCACATTCTTTGTAAGTGTATCTTTAGTAAAATCAAAAATACCACTATTATATTTCGTGTTTGCTTTTTTAAATTGTTTAATTAAGAGCTCATAAAAATCATCTCCATATAAACAATTCTTTAAGTTACCATAAGGTTCAATACCTCTATCTTCACATATTCTTAAAAATATAATTCTATCTAAGGTCTGTTGCACAATAAAATTAAGCTCATCTTCTTTTAAATCCTTATTGTCTTTTATAATACTTTCTGCAAGTATTGTTCTGATATTATCTAAAGTTTCTAAAAATGCTACATCAACTGTATGGGTACCTTTTTTATTATCGGAACTATTAAAAAATCTATCAAAATCACCTTTTTTTACAGCATCCTTACTAAGTGTATTCCAAATATCATTCCAATATTTTTCATATTCCTTGTAATTATAAATTTGTACCCTTGCATAAGTTGGCTTATCCTGTACATTCGGTTTCTTAGTACAGTCGTACACAATAAAATCTTCAAAATTAGTAATGATTGATATAGGTAACCGAGCACTCCAGCCGTATCGTCTTATCTGATAAGCACTATCTTGATTATTTCTTATATCAACGCTCGGTTTCTTAGCTTCAACAAAAAACAATTTTTTAATGCCACTTAAACTAAATGAATAATCGGGGGATTTTAATTTATCTGTTCCGTTATCTCTAATTCTAACCTTATCCTCAAATACTACCTCCTTATAGCTTTCGGCGGCACCATCGGTATTATAAACATCATAACCTAATGCTATAAAAAAATGATCAATAAATTCCTTTCTGGTGTTTGCTTCATTATAGTTAACATCCTCGTAAGACCCTTTTTGTTTATCAAACCTATCAACTAAATCTTTAACTTTTAACAAACCTTCTTCCTTACTACTATGCATTTTTTTGTTTTGTTACAAATATAGTTTATGAGTTATCAACAAAAAAGTAAAATTTAGTCTTAACTATGGTTAAGTCCCTAATTGTATATGGTGATAATGGTCTTCCTAGTGCAGTTTGTGTTATTGGGGGGGACTAACAACACAGCTATTAGATGCTAATTAATGTTGGATTAATGGTTCATGAATTACACTCATTGCCTCCAGATAAATCTGGAGGCAATTGATCTTTTTATTTTTTTGCCCGCAGATGATTTTATCACCAGATAAATCAGGGCTATTAATTTTTTTTGCAATCAATTGCTTCGAGGGTTATCTGGAGGGCAAATAAATTCAATAAGAGGTTGGCTTTAGCCAAAATATTCTTTTATTGTCTTAAAACCTTTTAGCACCTCAAAATATGATTTAGCCAGTTTTTTTATTCATATACTTTGATTTGCCTCAAAGGTAATACTATCAAGGGATTTCAGAGTTTTCAGCCTACTTTTTGTCCATTATCCCGAATTATCGGATAAATAGGTATCCACGGTGACGGTGTGTTACAACATATAGTACATGAAGGGGGACAAAAACATGAAGTGTTACAATCATCCACATCTTGTTGCCCATTCTTTGCATTACTCGTAGCATTAACCCCCACCATTTACTAATTTACCTTCAGCCCTTGTTAAAACAGAGCCCAAATTGTTTACTCGTGCTTTCATAAGAATTTTAATTTATTTTTTTTGGTAAAGTTACACTAATTAGACAAAAAAAATAAAATGGTATATTAAAAATAAGTTAAGAATATTAAAGATTATAGGCTTTATGACGGAATAAAGGGACTTAATTAATGATTAACCATTAGTCCAATCCCCGTTAAAGTGCAAGGCGGAGAAAGCCAATTCTCTATTTCTTGATTATTATGGTAGCTATTTGAATGATGATTTTCTAGATTTTAAACAAGATTTGTTTTATCCTTAAAAAACTGTCATGTCTTGAGTCCCTTGCAGATTTATTCTGAATTGTTAAATGTTCTATGAGGAAATCATAAGTTACTATGCCCAAAATTGCACGCACAGGGGATATAATTTTGTGCATAGTACTTTATCAGCTGAATTATAGGGTTTTAGTGATGGTAAACACCCTATATCATAAAACTATGATACAATCCAGTACCAATCAGGACACGATACGGGATCAGGGACACAATCACGCACACCTTGATGCACATTGTTTGCATTACCCGTAGCATTAACCCCACCATTTACTAATTTACCTTCAGCCCTTGTTAAAACAGAGCCCAAATTGTTTACTCGTGCTTTCATAAGAATTTTAATTTATTTATTATTGCAAAATTACACTCGTTAGACAAAAAACAAATATTGGCAATAGTTAAATAATAGTTAAAAGGCAATTCAACCTATTATTTGATGCTACGGCAAAATGTAAAGTGTAACCAAATTTTAGATGAAAACACCATCTTCAATAAAAAATCCTACTTTTGAAATTTAGAAACAACAAGGACTTAGATTTATGTCGCGTGTAAAATTATATGCCTTGCCCGCCAACAAAAACCTTCTCTAAATAATGGTAATATGCCCGAGATAGCACAAGACAAAAAAATTCATAGTTTATTAGAAATAACCGCTAGTATTCAAAGGGGAATAGAAAAACACTTCGTTCGTGCTTATTGGATTAAAGTTGAACTAAATAAACTTAATTATTACAGCCAGAGCGGACATTGTTACCCTGAATTAGTAGAAAAACAAGATGGTAAAGTTGTTGCACAAATAAAAGGCATGATTTGGAAAGACCATTATGCACGCATCAACGCAAATTTCATGCGTATTGTAAAAGAATCTTTAAAAGATGGCATAAAAATACTCATTCACGCCGAGGTGAAATTTACACCCGTTTATGGTATTTCATTAAACATTATTGATATTGACCCTAATTTTACACTGGGCGATATTGAAAAAGAAAAACAAGAAACTATCGCCGAGTTGCATAAAAAACAACTGTTCGATAAAAACAAAAAAACGCATTTGCCGTTATTACCCCAACGGATCGCCATAATTTCAGTAGAAAGTAGCAAAGGTTATGCCGATTTTATGCAATTATTGCTTCACAATGCTTATGATTATCACTTTAAAACAAAACTTTTCCCTGCACTACTGCAAGGTGAACAAGCCGTGCCATCTATCCTTAACCAGCTCAATAACCTTGAAAAAATTAAAGAAAACTTTGATGTGGTCGCTATTATCCGTGGTGGCGGAGGCGATGTAGGCTTGTCGTGCTATAATCAATTCCGATTAGCTGAAGCTGTAACGAAGTTTCCTTTACCGGTTATAACAGGAATAGGACATGCAACTAATTTTACCGTTGTTGAGATGGTTGCCTATTACAATGCCATTACACCATCTAAATTAGCTGAATACTTAATTCAAAAGTTTCACAATTTCGCTATTCCTTTGGAAGAATCTGAGCAATTAATTGTTCAGCAATCAATGAACATTATTAAAAATTATCAACGCGAACTGCAAACAGTTGTCAAAAATTTTACCATGGCAACCAAACTGTTGTTTAACACTAACAACTTAGAATTGAAGCAGTTATGTCGTGATATACCCAATAATAGCTACCGACATCTTAGTAACCAATTAACAAAGCTAAAGCAAACCTTGGTAAACATGACAAACACTTCATCGGCTCAACTAAAACAGGCTACTACGGCGGTGGATAATACACAAATACAGTTGCAAAAAGCCCTAAAAACACACCAAGAAAAATTACAGAATCAAATTAATCATTGGGGGCAAATAATACAATTAGCCGACCCTATGAATATCGTAGAAATGGGCTACGCTATTGTAGAGAAAGAGGGTACAATTATTAAGACGATCAAAGAGGTTAACCAAAATGATGAAATAGATATACAAATGAAAGATGGGGTTATTAAGTCTAAAGTCATTAGCCTTACGCCTAAGCGTCCTGCCCATTAATTTTTAAATAGCCCGTGCTTGCAGACTCAATAAAAGCTCATGGTAAGTTACTTCTTACCCTTTTGCCATTCAAAAGTTAGCTTTCTTGTGGTTAAATTGGCATCAACTAATTGCACAACTAAAGAGTCTCCGATAACAAATTTTCTACCTGTTCTTTTCCCATACAAACAAAACTCTGATTCTACATAAGTAAAATCATCATAATCAAAAAGCGATTGAATGGTAACAAGGCCTTCGCATTTTTCCTGTACGGTTTCAACCCAAAACCCAAAAGATGTAACCCCGCTAATAACTGATTGAAAAAATTGACCGACTAACGGTTTCATAAACTCTACCTGTTTAAATTTATTAGCATCTCGTTCGGCTTCCATCGCTGCCCGTTCACGCTCACTTGTATGCTGACACATAGCATCCATCTTAGCCTTATTATATAGGGCATCTTGATGTTGAATCCAATGTTCAACAATTCTATGAACTAATAAATCAGGATAGCGACGAATTGGCGAAGTAAAATGGCAATAAAAAGGAAAAGCTAAGCCGTAATGACCAATATTTTTAGGACTATAAACTGCTTTTGACATTGTTCTAATACCTAATTGCGACAAAACGCTTTCCTCTGGTTTACCATGAACAGCCTGCAAAAGTTGATTATAACTTAAAGCTATGGCGAGCGGGGTACTCGTATCAAAATTATATCCAAACTTTCTCGCAAAAGCAATAAATAAATTCAGTTTATCCTTATCAGGAACATCATGAATACGATAAGGAAAATAAATAGGTTCACCGGCAACTTTTTTTTCATAAATGATTTCTGCAATCTTCTTATTAGCGAGCAACATCCACTCTTCGATCAGTTGATGCGACTCCGTATTATCTTTTGCAATGAGTTTAACAGGCTTTTTAGACTCATCTAATTGAAACCGATATTCCTTAGAAGAAAAATTAATCGCCCCCTTTTTAATGCGTTCTTTTCGTAACTGTTGCGATAGTGCATTTAATGTTTGTAGTTCATGATAATACAAACCTTCTTTTTTTTCTAAAATATCGTGCACTTCCTCATAAGTAAATCGATGATTTGAATGAATAACCGTTTTACCAAACCACATATCTTTAATAGCACCATGCTTATCAACTGTAAATATTGTAGAAAAAGTTAATTTATCTTCATGCGGTCGCAACGAACATAAAAAATTCGATATTTTTTCAGGCAACATAGGCACTACCCTATCGGGTAAATAAACAGAAGTACCCCTTTCATAAGCAAGGCTATCGAGTAATGTATCGGGTTTAATAAAATGACTGACATCGGCAATATGAACTCCAACACGACAAAGTCCGTCAGACAAAAATTCAATAGACAACGCATCATCAAAATCTTGGGCATCCACAGGATCAATAGTAAAAGTTAATTGTGCACGACAATCTAACCGTTTTGTTATTTCGTCTGCTGGTATATCATCTGACAAAACATTCAATTCTTTAGCAATATCATCAGGAAAAGATAAAAGAAATTGATGATCTAAAAGAATTTCAACCATGGCACGATCATTTTCTGATGATTCACTTACTCGTTCAAGAATCTTTGCGTCCAATTCATTGGGCTTATCAGTTAATAACGCCACAATAACTTTATCGCCAACGGCACCATGTTTAGAAGGGTCATACGATACAATCGAAAAAAAAGGCATAGGAAATCGGCTTAAAGGTGCCACGCTAATTTTCTTATGATGCATCGTTATAACGCCCATAAACACCGTCTTCTTTCTTTTAACAATACGCTTAACCATGCCTTCCCGTCTCTTTTTAGAAGCCTTAGATTGAATAATATTCACTAAGACGGTATCACCATGCAAAGCATTTTTTAAATTTTCAGGACGAATAATAACATCGGGCATTGATTTGTCGATTGACAACAAAAATGCCATGCCGGATTTTGTCATAGCCAGTTCACCCTGTACGGTATTATGGGAAGATGATTTCTTTTTTGTTCTCTTTTTGTTTGTCATGCTAAGAAAAATGGTGGGGAAGGATAGTGTTGAATATAAGATAGCAATGACTTTTCAAAATTAATTTGTTCATCAAAAAGAAATTGGTGTTGAATAGGAATAACAAAAATAGGAAAATGCTCTATAACCGGCTTAAATTTATACAACCGCATAGCATCTTTCTCGGTTGTTAATATAATTTTATGAGCATGGTGCATTGATAAAAATTTGTCCTCTATCTTATGAATATCTTCAATTTTATAAATATAGTGGTTTGGAAAACTAATCTGGTAGTAGGTAGCAACGGTCCGTTCTAATAAATCTTTAAGATGCTCGGGGTTAGCGATAGCACAAACCAATAAGACTTCCATGGTTGCGTCTAATTGGATACGATTATTTTTATCAAAAAGATGGTAGGGCGTGGCATATTCTAAAGTCGTAAAAAAAATTCTTTGAAACGGTAAAGGATTAACTTTTTTGATGATGGCTTCTTTTTCATCAACAATCATAGTAGCCTTGCATTTGGTTACTACAATAATATGGGCTCTTTTACTAGATGTTCGTTGATCGCGCAGATCCCCCGTAGGCATGAATAAGTCATGGTAATAAGGATTGCTGTAATCTGTTAACAGAATATTAAAACCGGCTCGTAACTTTCTATGTTGAAAAGCATCATCTAAAACAATCGTTGCTAAATGCGGTACCTCTTGTAAAATTTGTGCGATACCCAGTAATCGTTCTTCACATACGGCTACCGATACATCTGGGAATTTAGCATGAAACTGCATCGGTTCATCGCCAATTTCAATCGCGGTCGATAGATCATCTGCCAAAATATATCCTCGTGTTTTTCTACGATAACCTCTGCTCACCACGCCCATTGGAAAATGTTTACTAATGACGGCTATCAAATACTCCACCATCGGCGATTTACCAGTACCGCCAACAGACAAATTACCAACACAAATAATAGGAAAATTAAACTCAATACTCTTTAAATAGCCCTTGTTGTATAAATAATTACGAAATTGTACACCCAACCCGTAAAGTATTGCAAATGGAAATAGCAGCAGTCTAAACGATTTCAAAAAAAAATTATGAAAATACATACACTTGATTAGGAGTAACGCAACAGTGTAAAGGTACATCTAAATCATGAATATCTTCTATCTTGGGTACTGGGTCAAAATAAGATATGCCGATGAACTTACATTTTTTACTACATAACTTCAGATAGCGGTCATAAAAGCCCTTACCCATGCCTACTCTATAGCCTTTGGTATCAAAAATAAGCAAGGGCACAATAACAACATCAATTTCTGTAGGATGTATCCATTCACCAGAACCGGGCAAAGGTTCCATCATACCAATAGATTCTGTATTCTCTTTAAACTGCGTAATATCCTTCTGATAAATAGCATTCATCGTTTTATCTTGAATTTTTGTTATAGGATAGGCTATTTTCATTTGCGGATTAATACTTAATAAATAATCTCTTATTATAAAAGTATTAGGTTCCTGATATTTATCGATCGGATAAAAGTTTAAAAGAATACGGCAATCCGCAAAGTTTAAGGTCTTTATCTGCTCTAATAACTGAGCGTCATATTTCTGTTTTTTATTGATCGCTAAGTGATACCGTTTAATTTTATAGGCATTCCTAAGCTCCTTTTTGGTGGATGTGGTATTCATAAAGAAAAGTATTTGCTAAATGCTTGAACAAGATCGTTGTTAATATTTTGCCCTATTTCAAATAGGCTTTGTTTATTAACATTATTAAAAAATGGCAAAGATATAACTTTATTTACATTGCTCCATTGCACAATTTCATACTCTTCATTCGGTGAATAGCCGATAAATATCCATCCTATAACGGGCATATTTTTTTGCTTGCACAAAAATGCAGACAATAAAGAATGATTAATACTGCCCAGATATTTTAACGACACCAAAATGGTTGGTAGCCCTAAATACATAGGTATATCATAATTAAATAATTTTTCATTAATAGGCGAACAAAGACCACCTGCCCCTTCAATAAAAAGAAATTTATTTGTAGCACCATCTGGCAGTTTTTCTTTTATTTTTTCAATTGATATTTCTGCATGCTCCATTTTTGCAGCTAAATGGGGTGAAACAGGCTCATTAAAAATATATGCGGAGGGGTGTAGAACTGTTTTATCGTTTGAAATCAAAGATTGTACTTTGCTTGTATCAGTTCCCTGTGCGATACCTGATTGTATTGGTTTCCAGTAATCAGCCGATAAACTTTCAACTAAAACAGCCGAAGCAACTGTTTTACCAATATCAGTTCCAATACCAGATACGAATATAGGTTGCATGACTATTAGAAAATAACCAATGAATGTGCAAGTAAAAATGGAGATGTTACTATCAACAGAAACGAAATTTATAATACTTAAACCTCAATTTTACCAAGTATTACTTGTTGTCTGTAAATCGCTTTTTGGATTTCCTCTCTTCGTTTAACTGATTTTTTTGTATGGGTCTGCCTTGCTCTTAACTGTAAGAGGACTTTACTTTTTTCAAATTTCTTCTTAAATTTTTTTAATGCCTTGTCAACATTTTCACAATCTTTAGAATCTATAATAAGCATATAAATATATTTTATAAATGTGCGATGTAATACTATTCGCAAGCGAAGTTAATAATTTTTATGTAAAAAAGGATTAATCTTTTTATTTTTAGATTTAGGCTTAGTCTTTTGAGCTTTATGATGAAATGACTAGGCTTAACAATGTTTAGGGGGACTTCTGAAAATTTAATAATTTTAAATTGCAAGATTCAAGTAAGGTGCTATGATGAAAAGGGTGGGTAAAATGTTAGAAGTTTGATGACTTTAAAAATGATAATTTGGTATTTTATAATGTCATTTTTCTTTCTTTTATATATTCGCATCCGCCGATTTTCGTTCGCCTTGTTTTACACCGCCCTTTCTCTGAGGGCATTTCGGCTATATGTTTAATAGTAATCAATATGAAATTTAGATCGGTTATCCACCCATTTCGTCATAGATACATCTAAAAATAAGATTAATAAAAATAGCCCATTCAATCTTTGGAATTAGCTATTATCGAATGTTTTGCCAGGTATCTACAAAACTACTAACTTTGCATGAGACCATTTACCAATGCCTTATTAAAATAACCTGAATCTTACAACTTACATTAGAAAACCAAAACCTGTTTTCTAATATGCACAATTAGTAAAAATGAGAATAAAAAAAATTGAAATAAAGAATTTTAAAAGATTTACCGATCTAACCATAGCGGACATACCGGACATCTCGAAACTGGTTTTGGTAATTGGCAACAATGGCTCTGGTAAGTCATCTTTATTTGACGCATTTGACTGGCTTAGTAAAGGAAAAGGAACAAGCGGAGGGGGAATTTATATTGGGAATGAGTTCATGAATTATTATCTAAAAGACATTGCTCAAGATGCTACTGTTTCAATTGAATTTATGGATGGTGCTCTAATTGAAGCAAACAAAGTAGGTATTGTAAAAGGACGAGAGTTAGCTAAATATTTTGTAGGGAGAAGTAGCATTCGTATTATCCCCCATATTTCAAACAGTGCAAACTTGGCATGGGTATCTTCTGATGCAGATAGTCCAACAAGTTATATTGAGCATGATACCCGTTTTATCAACGATGTATTTTCATATATCCGCCAAATAAACACGGCATTAAGAGCACCGGTATTTAGTGGTCAACAAGCAGACACTTTGCAGATTTTCAGAGATTCAATTGAACCCCTTAATAATTCTTTGATCAATATTTTTGGTGGCGATGAAACAACAACTATTCAAATAGCTGAATTTGAAGACGCCTTTCCCAATACTACTGCTAAACTTATCTTCAAAAAAGGCGTATCAAAAATTAATTATGATTTGTTAAGTCATGGTGAAAAGCAAGTTGTTATTTTGCTTATCAATTTTATTGTGCGTCAGCAGTTTTATCAAAATGCTATTATCTTTATTGACGAAATGGACTGTCATTTAAATACGGCACTACAGGAAAACTTATTGCGTGAAATTGTAACCCGATGGATTCCAAACAATGCCCAACTGTGGACGGCTTCGCATGCTTTGGGATTTATTGACTATGCACGAAACAGCGAAGATGCTTCTATAATAGACCTCGACTTATTAAATTTCGACACTAAAAAGGAGTTATACCCACTTTCAAAAGATACGCTATCAGTTTACGATATAGCCATTCCAAAATCTACTATTACCGCAATACTCAAAGGATATAAATTGGTTGTTGTTGAAAACACAAACGCCCAATACTTTAATGCTGCTTTGGGCGATAAAGGTTATTTGTTTTTACCGGCCGGCAACAACCGAGAAGTATTTAGAACCGTAAAAGTAGATAAGGATAAAATTGGTTTAAGAGATCGGGATTATTTAAGAAAAGATGAAATGAAAAATATACAAGAGCAATTCCCGAAGTTTAAAATTTTACTGCTGTATACTTTTGAAAACTACTTATATCATCCTGACAATTTTGCAACTTTGAATTTGTCAGGATTTAACAGAAACGACTACATAGCAGAAATTACAGAACAAAAAAATGAAAAAGTGCTTTATATAGTTGGTGAAATAGGAACGGCAAGAACCCATTATGTAGAATTTAAGGAATGTATTAAAAATGACCAAGACATACAATCGATTATCGATGCCCTACGGAGTAATGACTTTGAAGATTTCTATCCTTACTTCAATATGAAAACGCATTTCAACAAAAAATATCTTAATTCATTCAAATATTCCTTAGCCGACTTAGCAACTACAGACTGGTTTAAGAATCAAATTTTGCGTGTGCTTGGATAGACTTAGTGTTTATATTTTTTAGATATTAGGGCTTTTTTCTTTCTAAAAAATAAGTACCTTCGTTAAGCGGAATCCCATCTATTTTTTAAAATGATAAAACCTAACACAGCATCTATTGCTATTTAATTTTTTTAATATGAAATATATTTTTTTAGTATCAATTGTAATCTTTCTTGGATCTTGTAAACTTGAGCGACCGACTTTTAGTGAAGCACAGAATATCAATATTGATACGGTGTTCAGTAATTATTACCATGAGCGAATGGCTTTATTTCCTTTAGAAGCATCGATGAATGGCGACAACCAATACGATGACCAATTACCAGCAACTTTTACAGATAGCTATCGTTTAAAAATTGATAGTTTTTATAATAAATATTTAGTCTATTTACAGCACCTTGATCGTAACACTTTAAATTATACGAACCAAATAAGTTATGATGTATTAATGTATGAAATGACTATGGGGGTAGAAGGTTTACAATACCATGGTAATTACATTCCTTTTACGCAATTTGATGGTGTACAATTGTTGTTTCCCCAGTTGGGTAGTGGGCATAGCCTACAGCCATTCCAAACGATATCAGATTATGAGCGTTGGGAACAACGGGTAGCACAATTCCCCGCCTATATTGATAGTTCAATTGTGTATTTCCAAAAAGGTATGGATGCTCAATGGACGCTCAATAATCTGCTTGTTGAAAAAATGATTAGTCAAATTGAAGATTTACTTGTTTACCCCGTAGAGAAAAGTATTTTCTATGAGCCTATTAAAAGTTTTCCAACTAATTTTTCAAAAGACGACCGAGCTCGATTAGCCATGCAGTATCGCACAATGATTGAAACAGTTATTTACCCTACCTATAGAAAATTAGACACTTTTCTTTCAGAAGAATATTTACCGAATGCTTCATCTGCTACCGGTCTTTCAGGATGTCCTGGTGGTTTAGAATATTATAAGTACTTAGTTAAGGAATGGACAACCACCAATCAAAGTTATGCGGATATACAGAAAGTTGGATTTAAGGAAGTAGCAAAAATAGAAAAAGAAATCGAGCAGGTTAAAAAGACGGTTGGCTATGAAGGCAGTAACAAAGATTTTTTTGATTTTGTTACGAAATCAAAAAAATTCTACCCTTTTACAAGTAATAAAGAAATATTAGATTCTTTCAGAAATATTGACGGGGTTATTCAAGCAAACATGCCCAAGTTGTTTAGCATCAAACCTAAAACAGCCTTAGAAATAAGACAAACCGAGGCTTTTAGAGCAGCATCTGCCTCGCCCGAGTATGCCCCAGGTAGTTATGATGGTAAACGATCAGCTGTTTTTTATGTCCCTATTCTTAATCCACATGAATTTTATAGTATCGCCATGCAAAATTTATTTTTGCATGAGGCAATACCTGGTCATCATTTTCAAATTTCTTTAAAGCAAGAAGATACCCTACGCCCCTTATTTATGCGTGTTGCTTCTTACGGTGCTATTGAAGAAGGATGGGCGTTATATGCAGAAAGTCTTGGCAAAGATTTAGGCTGTTTTACAAACCCGTACCAATACTTAGGACATTTATCGGACGATATGCTAAGAGCGGTGCGCTTAGTTGTTGATGTTGCTTTACATACCGGAACCATGACCCATGATCAAGCAGTTGCTTATATGCTTGAATATGCACCCATGGATAAAGGTACCGCTATGTCTGAAATAGAAAGATATATGGCTTATCCAGCTCAAGCATTGAGCTATAAAGTGGGTAGCTTGTTTATTGTTTCTTTAAAAGAAAAGTATATGAAGGAATTAGGTGATAAATTTAATATCATTCAGTTTCATGACGCCATACTAAGAAGCGGTAGTGTTCCGTTAAGTATTTTGGCTAAAGAAATGGACCATTGGGCTACTACGCAACAGGCGTATTAACGCTCGTTTTGTCTCGTAGAATTAATAATTGGTAACATTTATTAAAAAGAGGTATTTATGGGATATCTCATTATGCAAGTAGGCATTACTAAGTTTTGTGTGAGAAGATTCTTTGAGAAAAGATTTTGAGGAAGCTAAAAAAGGATTTATCACTAAAAATAAACATAGGTCATATTACCTTAAATGTTTTTAGACTTTCTATAATTCAGTCAGAATGATTTTTTAAACGATAAAAAGAAATAGGCTAAATCATTGTTTAAGGTGCTAAGAGGTTTTATTAATGAATAATGGTTAGAACCTTTAAATTTTTTTTCTTTTGTCTGAACCGTGATTTATATGATTAACTGATTGGCATGATTG
>JASGCP010000039.1 GCA_030053995.1 Phycisphaerales bacterium | reverse complement strand
GCCACTTCGTTCGCCTTGTTTTGCAACGCCCTTCCTCTGAGGGCGTTTTGCCTATATCCTCAACGGTAATCAAATATAAAATGTAACTAACTGACCCACTCATTTCGTCATAGAGCCATAATAATTACCGATTAGACATTTTTTTTATATCATTTTTATTCTTTTGTCTTGATACAAAAGAACAAAAACGGAACCTGCCGTAGAGACGATGCATAGCTCATTTTTACGATGAGCGATGTTAACAAAAATGAATAGGGTCGTATATATAGAAAATGGCGTAGTAGCGATTAGACTTTACTTTTAGCTCTCCTTTCTGTAACCTCATGAACCATTAATCTGGCTTTTTGCCATCCAAGAAAGAATTGAGCGTTGAAAAAGAAAATTGATTAGATCCGTCATCTTTCTTTTTGATAACTGTTTTCGAGTAATAGCTTTCGACAATAGACGATGATTGTAAATTAGTGCTTTGAGCAATATTAATACCTCTTCGTGTAAAAGCGGGCTTATTTTCTAAGTCCAATTCATGATCATTTTGGAATAACTCTTGCGATTCGGTATGTGCCTGCATTATTTTTTGCCGGTCTTCCCCCATGTTTACCGGGCGATTATTTTCAGAAATAAAAGGATTATTCATAGCATCGTTATCAGGAAAAGGCAAAGGTCTATTCACAATTGTAAAATGCTTATGAGCCTGTGTGTCTAAATCACTATGAGATTTCAATCTAATATTAAGCCGGTTATCCTCCTGTTTTTTAGAATCCTCCTGTAACGATTCATCATAAATGTTTAAAGGTTTTTGAAATAATGGACGCTGGGGTGATGTAACAAAATCATTATTTGTCTGAAAAGGTGCAATCACATTTTTGTTAGCCTGTGTATTATTATATTCCGGCTTAGGCACTTCGGTATGAACGGGTACTTGTTTCATGGGGGTAGGTTGCTGTACCAAGGAAGTATTGTTTTTAGGTGTATCCCAATTCAAAATAATTTTCTCTTGTGTATTTTTGGCTGTTGTCATGGATTGGGTTCCCTGATAAAATATCTTATCCTTATGTGGAAAACCGGTAGCTATTAAAGTCAGTGCGATTTTGCCACCCAAATTTTGATCTTGTCCTAAACCCACAATAATATCGGTATCAGCACCGGCTTGTTGCCGAATATAATTCGTAATCAAGTCAATTTCGTCCATTGTACATTCATGATTACCGGAACCGCTTAAAATATTCAGTAATATCCACTTAGCCCCTTGAATATCATTATCATCGAGTAGTGGGGAACTAAGAGCAATTTCAACAGCCTTTTGAGCTCGGTTATCACCTTCTTCAGCGGCACTACCTAATACAGCCACCCCACCATTTTTCATAACGGTACACACATCAGCAAAATCAACAATAACATGCCCTTTACTATGAATAATATCGGTAATACATTTAGTAGCAGTAGCGAGTACATTATCAGCAATAGAAAAAGCCTCACTCATTTTTAAGTCGCCGTATTGCAATCTTAATTTATCATTATTAATAATAAGTAAAGTATCTACATACGGTCGCAGTTGCTTAATACCTTCTTGTGCTTGAGCCAATCTTTTAGGTCCTTCAAAAGCGAATGGTGTTGTAACAATACCAACAGTCAAGATACCCAGTTCCTTTGATATTTGAGCCACAATAGGTGCGCCACCGGTACCGGTTCCGCCACCCATACCGGCAGTTACAAAAAGCATTTTCGTATTCTTTTCTAAGATATTTTTAATTTCAGTAATACTTTCTTCGGTAGCAGCTTTTCCGACTTCAGGCTTAGCCCCTGCCCCGAGTCCTTTAGTAAGTTGTGGGCCCAGCTGAATTTTATTAGGCACTTGACTAAGGTTTAACGCTTTAGCATCGGTATTACAGATAATAAAATCAGCGCCTTCAATATGCTGTTTAAACATATAATTAATAGCGTTACCACCGCCACCGCCTACGCCTACCACTTTAATAATTGATGATTGATGTTGAGGCAAATCAAATTGTATCATAATATTTTTTTTAGAAAATTAATTAAATTTCAGTATCATTTTCAGCTTTAAATAAATCAATCAACGATGCCGTAAAGCGCTCCCAAAAATGTAATTTTCGCTTAGAGACATCCACTGGTTTTTGTTCTACAGCCGATTTATCTGATAACGGTTGGACAGAGGTTTCCTTATGGGATAAAGGTATAGGTGATTGTATTTTTACCTGTTGCCCTAAAGGTCTATTCATTTTATTAGCTTCATATTCCATATCTTTAAACCCCTTGAGCACAAGCCCAATACAAGTACTATAAATAGGTTTTCTTAACTCTGCTATAAAATTAGGGTTACTCGCCAAATATTCATCTGGTGTTCCGATACGGGTATTCATACTCGTAATATACTCAGTCAATTGCTTAACATTTTTAAGCTGTGCACCACCACCGGTTACAATAATTCCGCCGGCTAAATCAACAGGATTAATTTTAGCCTGCCTCATATTATAATTAACAAAGTCAAGGATTTCAGCCATTCGTGCATGAATTACTTGCGATAGCGTATGCACACATATTTCTTTAGAAGGCATCGAATCTCTAATACCGGGCACTGTAATAAATTGCCTCAAATCAGCTTCATCGGGGAAAGCAGAGCCGAATTCCGTTTTTAATTTTTCTGCTTGATTTTTCAAAACGGACAACCCTTTTTTTATATCGGCTGTAATATTTTCGCCACCAAAGGCAATAACGGCCGTATAGCGTAAAACGCCCTCAGAGAAAATAGCCAAATCGGTTGTCCCCCCACCGATATCAAGTACCACGACGCCTGCGTCAATATCAACTGGTGTTAACACCGCATGGGCACTTGCTATCGGTTCAAGAACAAAATCCTTAATCACTAAATTATTATTAACAACAGCACGATAAATATTATTAATCGCTCGTTGATCAGCGGTTACAATATGAAAGTTAGCTCCAAAACGAACGCCGGTATAGCCGATAGGGTCAACAATATTAATTCGGTCATCAACTTGAAAATCTTGTGGAATAACATCAATAATACGATCGCCGGCAGGCAGTCCAATTTTCTTTTGATCAGCTATTAACTTATCTATTTCAGGATAAGCAATTTCAGCGTCAGGATGTTCGCGAATCATATCCCCCCGATTCGCCAAACTTCTAATATGTTTACCAGCAACACCTACATAAACTTCATCGATATGCAAATGCGGATTACTCTGATAACATCGTTGCAACGCTAATGCTATGGCATTTGTTGTTTGATTAATATTAATCACTTGAGCATGTTCAACACCCTGACTAGGTGCAGAACCGAACCCCAATACTTCCAACTTACCGTTATCATTTTTTTGAGCAACGACTATGGCAATTTTTGTGCTTCCAATATCTAAACCGGCGATGATTGGATTTTTTGATGAGGCTACATCTGGACTTATTTGTTCTTTCATAGTATAAATAATTTTAAAGACAATATTTAAAGATAATTTTATTAGATAATTTTTTTAAGTTGCGGTTTATGACTGGTGCGTCTTTTTTTAGGTAAAAAAATAATTTTATCAGACCACTTCTGTATCATTTTTTGTTGATGTATTTTATCAACGGTGGGTTCATCACCTTTCAATTGTTGTTTTTCAGCAACAATTTGATGATTAAAAGACAAATTAATAACACGATAATAATTAATCCCTACGCGAGGAAGTACTTTATCGTAAAACGAATATAATCTATTCAGTTTATCATCGATATTACTCACATCGCCAAAAATAATTTTATGATTACCTAATAAAGGATACAACACAAATTCATTATTAGTATCCACTTCAATTTGTGTAATTTGTGCACGCCAAAAATCATTCTGTTCAATTGCAGCAAGCAACAATTTACAATTCTGCTTCGTTACTGGTTGCATGCTCATAAAATGATTCGGGGCAATACGGACATTATTAATCAAAGGGATTTCAAAAAACACATTCGGTAAAGTTGGCAATACAAAGAAGGTGCTATCGACATAACCAATTGTTCCATCGGTAGCCAGTACCTTTGCATAAACTTCTCTGGGGTAGATCACGGCTTCTAGCACACCTCTTCTTTTAAAAAAAGTATTGACTTTATAAACCCAAGGATAGGCTTTCATAATCTGTACATTAATATCACCCAACTTAATACTATCCAGCAAGTTACCCTCCAACTTTTGTTTTGTATGAATCAGTTTAAATATATTCCTTTCATCAACAATTTTTGTACCATTCTTGAGTGGCAACACGGTAATATGCACGGCAGTACAAAATTTATTTTTTTTATTCATAAATAATTTGATGATTAAAACCACACCTAAAAAAAGTAATATAAACAACAAGGCCGCTCCAATATTTTTAAGATGTCCGTAATCACTTTTTATCATCCTACAAATGCTTTTTTCTATTTAACAAAATTTCTTTGACCTCATAAACCAATAAATCAATATCACCGGCTCCTGCCATAATAAGCAAAGAACGAGCTTCGTCCCTTACCCAAGATTTAAAAGCATCCTTATCGAGTATTCTTTTATTTTTCAACACCATCTTTTCAGCTATTGTTTCGCTACTAATATTTGGCAAGGGCAACTCACGAGCTGGATATATAGGTAGCAAAATTACTTCATCTGCTTGATCAAGGCTCCTTGCAAATTCTTTTGCCAAATCTTTAGTACGCGAATACAGATGCGGTTGAAAAACAAGTGTTAGGGGTTTATCAGGAAAAATATTTTTAGCCCCACTAATCAGTGCATCAAGTTCAGATGGGTGATGAGCATAATCATCTATTAATATTTGATTCTTTGATTTAATAATATATTCAAATCGTCTTTTAACCCCTAAAAATGAAGCGATAGCCTTTTTCATTTTATGAACATCAATATCTATTGTACTAAGCAATGCAACCGCCGCTACCGTATTTTCAACATTATGCAGTCCGCCTAATTGTAAATGCAAGCCCGCTACAATGTGGGTTGGCGTAACAATATCGAATTGATATTGTTGATCTACCAGTTGAATATTCCGTGCGTAAAAGTCAGCTCGTATATCTGATACATGATAGGTTCGAGCATGCGGTATTTTTTGAAGATCCGCCGTACGGGCCAATCCATACTTATAAACCAAATACCCACCCTGTTTAATTTTTCCACAAAAATCAAGATAAGCGTCCTCCATCAGTGTCGCTGTTTTATAAATATCGAGATGATCTGGATCCATCGAAGTAATCAATGCATTATTAGGCGACAGGTTTAAAAAACTCCGATCATACTCATCACCCTCTATAACGGTAACATTTCGTGCATTACTCCAAAAATTAGTATTATAGTTACAGGAAATCCCACCCAAAAAAGCATTACAGCCATACTCGGTATCTCTTAAAATATGAGCGACCAGGGTAGTCGTAGTAGTTTTACCATGCGTACCGGCGATACAAATATTAAAAGAATGATCAGTAATAAGCTGTAATACCTCACTTCTTTTAAGAACGGGGTATCGATTATTAATATAAAATAAAAGTTCTTCATGATCTTGCGGTATAGCCGGGGTAAAAACGACCAAAGCAACATCCTTAGGTATGCCTTGTACATCTTCATGATAATGAATATGCATACCCAAATCTTCAAGTTCGTAGGTTAAAAGGGAGGGTGTGCGATCGTACCCATAAACAACAAAGCCCTGTGCCAAAAAATATTGAGCAAGGGCACTCATACCAATACCGCCAATACCTAAGAAATATATTGATTGACCTTTTCGTTCCATCAACAATTTCAAAGAAAAATCCTTATTTCTATTTTGTACATGCAACATAACGGCAAATATTTATATATACTTCATAATTTCGTGAACAATTCTTGCATCAGCATCTTGAATAGCTTGTGTTTTTAAAGCAGTTGATAGTGATACCAATGCCTCAGGTCTATCAAACAACTGCAGCAAAGTATCCATCAGTTTATTTTTTAAATCCTTATCGAGAATCATCATCGCTGCCTGGTTGTCCACAAAGACTTCTGCATTTTTTCGTTGATGATCCTCTGCAGCAAAAGGATAAGGCACCAAAACAATAGGTTTACCAACAATCGCCAGTTCTGATAAGGCCATAGCACCGGCACGACTAACAATAACATCAGCGGCGGCATATGCATATTCCATTTTATCGATAAAAGGACCGATCCAACTATAAGGTATTTTATCGGTTAAAGATTGATAATCAGCAAATGTTGTATTACCTGTTTGCCAAATAATTTGTATTCGTTGAGCCGATAATTTATGATACTGTTCCGCTACAGTTTCATTAATACCCTTAGCCCCTAAGCTACCGCCAATAAAAAGAATAGTTTTACAATCTGGATTAAGGTTAAAAAAATCAATACCCTGCGTGCGGGTGATTGTTGATGCAACAATAGCTTGACGCACCGGGTTACCGGAAACATAGATTTTATCCTTAGGAAAATACTGTTCCATATTTTTATAAGCCACAAAAATAGCGGTTGCTCGTTTCGATAACCAACGATTAGCCTTACCGCTCAAACTATTACTTTCATGAATAAAGGTGGGTATATTTTTCCATTGTGCATAACACAAAACAGGAAAAGAGGAATAACCACCGACCCCAATTACGACTTGCGGTTTAAACCTTTTAAAAATTAAAGCCACCTGAAAAAATCCTGCTAATACTTTAAAAGGAAGCAATATATTTTTCCAAAAATGAGACCTATTAAATCCTGCAATAGAAATGCCGACAATAGAAAAACCTGCTTGCGGAATTTTTTGCATTTCCATTCTATTCTTATCACCCACAAATAAAATATCAGACGGCAACGAACTTTGCAGTTTAGAAGCAATAGACAAGGCCGGGAATATATGCCCTCCCGTCCCCCCACCTGCTATAATAATTTTTGTAGTCATACTAATTCATTTTTAATTTCTCTACCGGCTGCAACCTCATCCTCAACATTTCGTGCGACACTTAAAATAATACCAATCGCTGTACAAGTAAATAAAAAAGAGCTTCCACCCATACTCACTAAAGGCAGGGTTACTCCGGTAACAGGCAATATATTGACATTAACCAACATATTAATAACGGCCTGAGTTGTTAACGACAAACTCAAAGTAAGTGCTAAAAATGCCCCAAAGCCATAAGGACATTTAATAAAAATGCGGATGCATCTAAAAAGAAAAATCAAATAAATAAATATGATGACCAGTCCACCCAACAAGCCATACTCTTCAATAATAATCGCATAAATAAAGTCATTATACGCCTGTGGCAAGAAATTTTTTTGAATGCTATTACCAGGACCTAACCCAAAAAAAACACCACCTTTAGCAATAGCTATTTTTGCTTGCTTCACTTGATAAGGCGTTTCATTATCAGAGACATAAATAAAATCCTGAATACGCTTCACCCATGTTGAAAATCTATTAAAAAACGATCGGCTATGAACAACTTTTTCAGTTTTAACGATGGTCGTATCCTGTTGAGGTTTATAAGTTGTTACAGCAAAAAGAATTAACAAACCAATTGGGATAAGAGCAACCAGTACAATTCCCATTAAATGTTTTATAGACACCCTACCGATAAACATGATAATAAGGCAGGTAATACCCGTCAGCAAACAATTGGAGAGATTAGAAGGTAATATTAAGAAACAAGTAACAACAACAGGAATTAAGATTGGCAAGCACCCCTGTTTAAAATCCTTGATAACAGCTTGATTTTTACTCAAGAGTCTCGAGATGTAAATATACAGCGTTAGTTTAGCGAAATCGCTTGTTTGGACGGTTACATGAATAATGGGAATACGCAACCAGCGACTACTATCATTAATCCTTGTACCATACAGCACCGTAAACAGCATTAAAGGGATTGATAAATAAAAAAGAAATACCGCCAATCTTGAGAACACCATATAATTAAGCTGATGAATAGTATAAATAACCAATATACCAATCAACACAAACATCATTTGTTTAAAAAGATATACCAAACTATTCCCTTGATATTGTTTAAAAGCCAGCGAACTCGTAGCAGAATAAATCAACAATAAGGATAGCATGGACAATAAGATAACAATACCCCAAATAACGCGATCACCGCGAGTTTTTTTAGAAATATTATCAGCTGACAAATAAGCGATTGTCATGGCCCCCATCTGTTGAAATGGTCTCATATTGTTGAAGGATTATTAGACGCTTGATATTGTAAAACTTCATTTTTAAATTGATCACCGCGATCTTGATAATTCTTAAAAAGATCAAAACTTGCACAAGCGGGGCTCAGCAACACGGTATCACCTTCTTCCGCTAAATCTATACTATGCTTGATAACATCAGTCATATTATTAGTTTCAATAATAGTGTTGATATTTTTACTAAAAGCATCAACAATTTTTTTATTATCAACACCCAAACAAATAATTGCTTTAACTTTTTGTTTAACCAAATCCTGCAAAATGCGATAATCATTACCTTTATCAATCCCACCGAGAATCAAGATAACCGAACGCTCTATACTTTCTAAAGCATACCAAGTACTATTAATATTAGTAGCCTTACTATCATTAATAAAATGAACCCCATTAATCGTCGCTACAAATTCTAATCGGTGGGCTAGCCCTTTAAATGTTTGCAAAGCATTTTGTATTTCCTTCTTTCTAATTCCTATAACTGATGAAGAAATAGCAGCAGCTAAAGTATTATACTGATTATGAATACCCTTCAGCATAAAATCAGAAATATTCATTTCACATTCTTGATTAGGTGTCTTAATATGAATTTGATCATTGTGGATATAGCCACCTTGTTTAATTGTTTGTTTCATAGAAAATGGTAGTTGCGTTGATAAAATATGTTGTTGAACGTGTTGTAAATTTTTCTGAATAACCTCGTCATCAATACAATAAATAAAATAATCAGATGCTACTTGACGATTAGTAATTTTAAATTTGCTATCTATATAATTTTGGAAGATATAATTATAACGATCTAAATGATCTTCGGTAATATTTAAAAGAATAGCGATATGTGCTTTAAAATTCTGAATATCATCTAATTGAAAAGAGCTAATTTCTGTAACATACCAATCAGTTGGTGCTAAAGCAATTTGTTTAGCGATAGAAGTTCCAATATTACCGACCAGTGAACAATTCAGTCCGCTTTGCTTACAAATATGATAGATTAAACTAGTTGTTGTACTTTTACCATTACTACCCGTAATACCGATAATCTTACTATTACCACAATATCGATAAGCAAATTCTAATTCACTAATAATAGGTATTTGTAATTTTCGTAAAGCCATCACCATTGTATTTTTTTCTGGGATACCTGGGCTTTTCATCACTTCATCAACCAGTGCCATACTTGGATTCCATACGCTGTTTTCTTGAAAAGGAATATGGTGGGCTATTAATTCTTCTTTATAAGAAGGTTTTATAGTATTTTCATCATAAAGTTTTACAGCATAGCCTCTTTTAGAAGCGAGTATAGCCACGCCTACCCCGCTTTCTCCGGCACCCAAAATCCCAATTGTTTTACTTACTTTATTCATTGGTTATCTAATTTTTAAGGTTAGTACACTAGCAACGGCCAAGAGAATAGAAACGATCCAAAAACGAACAACAATTTTATTTTCGGGAATACCTTTTTTTTGATAATGATGATGTAAAGGGCTCAACAAAAATATTCGCTTACCAGCCCCATATTTTCTTTTAGTATATTTAAAATATCCGACTTGGAGCATAACGCTAAGATTCTCTACTAAAAAAACACCGCAAAAAATAGGAATGAGCAACTCTTTTCGAACAACAATAGCTAAAGTAGCAATGATTCCCCCTAATGCTAAACTACCGGTATCCCCCATAAAAACTTGTGCTGGGTAAGCATTGTACCATAAAAAACCAATGCAGGCACCTATAAAGGCGGCTATAAAAATAGAAAGCTCGGACACACTCGGGATATACATAATATTCAAATAAAAAGCCAATTTATAATGCCCGCTAACATAGACAAATACCCCAATCACCAATCCAATGATCGCTGAGGTCCCTGTTAATAGCCCATCTAATCCGTCTGTTATATTAGCCCCATTCGATACTGCGGTGATAATAAAAGTGATAATAAGAATGTATATAATCCATGTATATTTTTCAGCACCGTGTCCTATCCAAGAGATTAAACGACTATAATTAAACTCATGTCCCTTAACAAATGGAATAGTAGTAATAGGAGTCTTAACCTTAATAAATCTTTTAGAGATACCATCATTAACACGGGTAATAACAGAGTCGCCTAAGATATGTTCCCCTTTTTCTAAAACCATCACATCATGATCGGGCACTAATTCTCGCTCTACCACAATTGAATTATTAAAATACAACATGCTCGCTACGACAACCCCAACGAGTACCTGTCCAATAATTTTAGTTGTTCCGGCTAAACCATCAGCGTCTTGCTTATTATACACTTTACCTGATTGCAGTGCTTTCTTTTTAGCGACCAATTTTAAGCGGTCATCTAAAAAACCAATCCCACCTAAACAAACCGTACAAAGAATCATCAGTTGGATATATACCTTATGCAAATCTGCAAACAGCAATGTTGGAATTAAAATACTCGTGATAATAATTAATCCGCCCATGGTTGGCGTCCCCTTCTTTTGCAATTGCCCTTCTAATCCCAATTCTCTAATATCTTCCCCAATTTGTTTTGTACGCAAAAAGGCAATTAATTTACCGCCCCAAAAAATAGCGATTAAGAGGGATAATACAATAGATAAACAAACCCGCACACTCGTGTACATGATCAATCTGAAAAATAGATTATTGTAATCATGTTGCAACCACTTGATAAGTCCGTAAATCATAGATTCATTATTTTTTAATACGGGGCACTTAAATATTTTGACACCATAATTTTATCATCAAAATCATAACGCGTTCCTTGAATTTCTTGATATTTTTCATGACCTTTTCCAACAACGGCAACAATACCTTTACCCATTTTATTGTTATGTGCTACTGCAACGGCTTCTTTAATTGCTTGTTCCCTATCTAATTGAACCTTGTATTTATTTGCGTCCGGGGAGGCTAAGCCATCGAGCATATCGGTAATAATATCTTGTGGATTTTCAAATCGTGGATTATCCGTTGTAAAAAAAACATAATCGCTTAAATTATAAGCCAGTTTCGCCATAATGGGTCTTTTCAATTTATCTCTATTCCCCCCACAACCTACAACGGTAATGATTGGTTGATGCCCCCCCCGTACTGCTTGTATCGTTTCTAAAACATTTACCAAAGCATCGGGTGTGTGTGCATAATCAACAACACCGGTAACACCATATTGGTTAGTTTGACAATCAAATCGTCCTTCTGCACCTGCAAGTTCTTGTAATACGTTTAATATTGCTTGTTCATCAGCGTGCAGTTGCACGGCAGCGACATAAACCGCCAGTAAATTATATGCATTAAACTTACCTACTAAACGAAATGATCGTTTACCAGTACCATTAATATCAAGATGTAATCCTGTAATATGATTATTATAAAGAACCGCCGCATAAACAGCTTCACGCCCATTTTCTGTTACGCGGGGATAGGGTGAAGATGAAGGACTCGTTACCCTATATCCTAATCGTTTAGCTTCTGTATAGGCTAACATATTAAATTTATCTTCTAAAAAAAAACCGAGTGGATCATCGCAGTTAGCGATAGCGAATGAGTTGTTTGTTAAATAGCTACTAAAAAAAGATTGCTTTACTTGGGCGTATATTTCTATCGTTTTATGATAATCTAAGTGGTCGTGCGTGAGGTTCGTAAATATACCACCCTTAAATTGCATACCGGCGATTCGCTTTTGATCAATAGCATGACTACTACATTCCATAAATACATGGGTACAACCGGCAGTTACCATTTGATGCAACATTGCCTGTAAAGACAGAGCATCTAAAGTAGTATGGCTCGTTGGATAACTATTCTCATTAATTTTATTCACCACGGTACTTAAAAGTCCCACCGAATAACCCAATTTTCTAAACAATTGAAATAATAAAGTCGCTACCGTTGTTTTACCATTTGTACCTGTAACACCCACAACAACTAATTTTTGAGACGGATAATTATAATAACAATTAGATAATGCAGCCAAAGCAACATGCGTATCGTCAACGGCTATAAAATTAACCGATGTTGGATTAGGTATGGTGTAACGATTTTTTTGATAAACAATATAATCAGCTCCTCGCGTAATGGCATCAAGAATAAAATCATGCCCATCAGCTTGATTACCCACTAAGGCAACAAATAAATCCCCCTTCTGAACCTTGTTTGAATGAATACAAATACGCCCGCCCTTAGCTTTTAGTTGCTCGATGATAACATATCCATTAAACTGTTGCATTATTGTATTACTCATAACAGTTTAATTTTAATAATATCACCCTTTTTAAATACCGATCCTGTAGGAATAGACTGTTGGGCTACGCGGCCGTCTCCGATAACAGAAGCTTTAAGTCCCATCAACTCACAGATAGAAAGAGCATCGCGTAAACACATACCTGTTAATTGAGGCATCTGTTGAGCCATAGCATAACTATATAAAATCATTCTATCAGTCTGTTGATGAATATCATAAAAAGGCAACGTACTATTGCGTGAAGAGTCCTGCATATACCAATCCAATTGTGTTAATACTGTTTTAATAGATTGAGTAGCTAAAAAATTATTGGTGGGGGTAGCATGATAGACTGGTAAGGTATTAATCGACTGCGATACTGAAAAAGGCATCAAATAATCAGCAATCTTTTTAAATACTGGTGCTGCAACATCAGCACCGTAATATTTAGGGGATTTCGGACTATTTTTTATCACCACAATAATCGTATAAGCAGGATCAAGAGCGGGGAAGAAGCCAACAAAAGAAGATTGATAAACTTTATCTTTATACTGGTACTGAGCATTAGAAATAAGCGAAGTGCCCGTTTTACCGGCAACCATATAAGAGCAATTTTTAAAAACCTTATAACCAGTAGCGAAAGGGTCATTACAAGCACCGATCAAACATTCTTTTACTTGGGCTAAAGTTCTATCAGAACAAATCTTTGGGCGAACAATCTGCGGTTTAAAAGTTTGAGAAATAGCACCGTCATGAACAATTGCTTCGACCAAATAAGGTCGAAGCATCACACCGTTATTGGCAATAGCATTATAAAGCATAGCGATTTGCAAAGGAGAAATAGAAACATTATATCCAAAAGCCATCCACGGTAAAACATTACCATTCCAGCTTTTACTACCTGGTGCATAAACAACGGGCTTACCTTCACCGGCTAAATCGACACCGGTTAAGGTATCTAAAGCTAAATCATGTATATGATTAATAAACTGCTTGGGGGTTTTAGCATAGCTATTATAAATTAATTTTGCCATACCCACATTACTACTTAAATCAAATGCTTGCTTAACATTAACAACCCGCCTATTATGTTTTTCACTATCAAAAACAGTAGCCCCATTAATCTGCCATGCCCCTTTTTCGATATCTTCCAAACTTTCGGGGGTAGCTTTTTGATCTTCAAAAGCAGACAAAATACTCACAACTTTAAAAGTAGAACCTGGTTCAGAAGGTTGTAAAGCATAATTATAATCTTCCCAGTAAGAGCCATCTTTTTGTTTACCCAAATTCGCCATAGCAATAATTTTACCCGTACTCACTTCCATAACAATCGCGCATCCTGACTCTGACTTATTTTGCATCATAGCATCTTGCAAAGCGTCCTCAGTAATTTCTTGCGTAGGAATATCCAAGCTGGTAACAATATCGTGCCCGTCAATAGGTTCCTGATCAAATTCACCAACAGGAATAGGAACGCCACCTGCTACATAACGAACTAAACTTGTACCATCAACACCTTGTAAAACATCGTTATATTTTTTTTCTAAACCAACATTAAACGAATCTCTATTAAGACCGATCGTCCTAAAAGCAAGATTCTTAAAAGGATTTAAGCGCAATTCATATTTTTCTAAAATAAATCCACTTTTATTTTTCCCTAATCTTACCATAGGGGCTTTCCGTAACACTTGCACATCTTTAAAATCAAGATGCTCTAAAAATTTATAATATCGATACTTCTTTACAAAGCTATTCAACAAGGCTGTATGATACCAGCTGGTAGGATGTTGCGGTGCAATCTTATGCAAATACCAACTTAATGAATCTATATTTTCCTTAAATAACTTCCCGCCATCACGAATAAACGCTGGTGCCATAAAATCGATATACAAATTATAATGAGACATACTTGTACTTAATAAATCACCCGTATTAGAATAAATCGTTCCTCTATCTGCTGGAATATGTACAATCTTCTGATGCAAACTATCACCCATACTTACCCAATATTTACCTTCAATTTGCTGAATTTTAAACGCCTTATAAAGAACGAAGCAACATAAAACAACCAACCCAAGAAAAACAAGATAAACGCGCCACAAAATATCTCTCTTAATAACCATAGCCTATTGATTCCCAGATGGGTATTTTTCCATTTTTAAAAGAAAAGGGGGAACTGATGTAAACGACAGCCCTTGCTTCGATTCCACGGTAATCACTTGTTTCTGCAAAATCCTATCGACTATTTCAGTTTGCAACATTTTATATTCGTAAGACAGCTCTTCTATATTGTGGGTTGTCATATTGATATTACGAAGTTGTGCATCATATAAATGTGCAGCAGCAATATGTAAGATGAGTAAAACACAGATAAATAAAATAAAAAAGACATTATTAAAAACCCATTGAAATTTTAAAAAACGAAACAGTACTTTAATAGACCGAACAAAAGAATAAGCATGGGGTGCTGGGGTACCCTGATTCGTATCGCTTGTATTCGTAGTTGCCGTATCGTGTATCTTTGTCATTGATTATTTTTTATTATTTTTCAGCTATTCGTAATTTAGCACTATGGCTCCTATAATTATCCTGCATTTCATTGGTTGTTGGTAACAATGGTTTTTTAGTAATTACTTTTAGTAGCCCTTTATTGCTATCTTGGATGTGATCGAGATCAAAAGTGCCGTATTTAAAATATTGTTTTACTAATCGGTCCTCCAAAGAGTGAAAAGATATAGCAACGACCCTACCACCTGGTGCTAACAGTTCAGGAATGGCGTCCAACAATTTTTTCAAACTCGCCATTTCCTGATTAACTTCTATGCGCAAAGCCTGAAAAACCTGTGCAAAATAGCGATGCGGATTACCTTTAACTAATGTACCAATCAAACTTTTTAAATCTTCTGTTGTTTGTAACGACTGTTTATTTCGATACGCAACAATATGGTGGGCAAGTGTTTTTGCATTTCTCACTTCACCATATTCTTGAAAAATATACTGCAATTGCTTTTCATTAAATGAACTGAGTATGGTTAAGGCTGTTTGCGGCATACGCTGATCCATACGCATATCCAACGGACCTGTTAATCTTGTTGAAAATCCACGCTCAGGTGTATCCAATTGAAAACTACTAACCCCTAAATCAAGAACAACACCATCAATTGCCCGTACACCATAGTAATTCATAAATTTAGCCAAATGCTCAAAATTGCTATGAATAAGTGTTAAACGCTCATCTTGCCATACATTATTTTGTGCTGCACGGTCTTGATCAAAAGCATAGAGATGTCCTTGTGCATTTAATTTCGATAAGATGGCACGACTATGCCCACCACTACCAAATGTACAATCAACATAAACACCATTCGGCTTTATTGCTAATCCATCAACAACCTCCTGCAACATAACCGGTACATGATGATACACTTTTTTATCCCCTAAATGATCGATTATTTCTACCATCTTCGTTAATTAATTTTTTTATCACCCATAACCTTAGAAGCCAAAGCACTAAATTGTGCTGGTGAAAACTCCTCAAACGATTTTTTATACTTACCGGCGTCCCAAATGTGAATTTTATCTAAACTAGAAGCCAAAACTATATCCTTTGTAATACCTGCAAATTCTCTCAAAGTTGCCGGTAATAACAAACGACCGGCCGAGTCGATTTCGACTTCGGTAGCACCTCCTAAAAAAAGGAGTTTAAATTGACGAACTTCAGGATCAAAATCATTTAATTCTTTGATCTGTGCAACAATTAATTGCCAAGACTGTAAAGGATAAAAGTGCAAATATTTATCGAATCCTCTATTAACCACAAACAAATTATCCCCTTCTCCGCCAGTGGGCAATTGCTTTTTTAGCCCGCCGGGTAGTAAAAACCTGCCTTTTGTATCTAGCGTAGCCTCAAACTCACCGAGAAAACTATTCATACAATGGCATTAGAGGTAAAAAGGGTAAAATAAATAACACAAAATAACACATTTTACCACTAATTTACAAAAATATTCGCTTTATTTTATCCACATGTTATAAAGAAGCACTAAAATGGTTTATAGTAAAGGGTTGTAACTTGTATATCTATGTTAATTATTAAAAATACCGTGTTCAATACCGTGTTGATACATTGTTGGTAACATGTTGATACGGTGTTAATAAAATAGGGAGTCTATGACGAACTGAGTGCGTACAATGTTAGATGTTTGGGTTCACAAGGTTATACACGATACCTTTTCTGGCTCTATGACGAAAAGGGTGGGTAAAATGTTAGAAGTTTGTTGACTTTAAAAATGATAATTTGGTATTTTTATAAGGTTATTTTTCTTTCTTTTGTCTGAACCGTGATTTATATGATTAAATGATTGGCATGATTGTTCTTTTTTCTGAATCACGGATACACGGATTGCTAGTCTCCCAGATATATGGCTATTAATCTTTTTTTGAAATTTGTTTGTTTCCCATCAATTGCCTCCAGATTTATATAGAGGAAAAATAAATTTAATAATATAAGTAGAGACGAGGCATGCCTCGTCTCTACTTATATTCGCCTCTGCCCATTTTCGATGGGCACTTCGTTCGCCTTGTTTTGCAACG
>JASGCP010000167.1 GCA_030053995.1 Phycisphaerales bacterium | reverse complement strand
ACGGTAATCAAATATAAAATGTAACTAACTTACCCACTCATTTCGTCATAGAGCTAAAAAAATAAAACCTTCCTGCCGTGCTACTATCCTTCCGTGGATATGCTACACACCGCTGTTGATTATGAAAAAAATAATGGGTATTTCTAATGGAATGGAAACCGAGTTTTTTTAACTATTATTTTTTATAGTGCAACTTTAAAAAATGGTCGAATTGTTGTACAACTTTATCTTCCTCATTCCAATTCATTGATCGTTGAATCAGCAAACTCTTAGCGTCCTGATAAGAGGAACAAGCGTCTAAATCCGCTACTGTTTTTTGAAACAGCTCGTTATTTTTATTAAACAATTCATTCACAAATAATAACCGGTCATTAATCCCCATTAACTGCGTTAATTTTTTAGAATTAGCTTTTTGAATATCGGGAACAGGTGCCTTATGACCCATAACATTGTCAAATAATTGTTTCGACGCAATAACATCAATATTTTTTTCTATAATATTTTCAGGCTCTATGGGAGGCACTACTTTATCTTCAGATTGTATTGGAGCAGATGGCTGTTGGCTATTAGAAGATTCATTAGATTGTTTATCGCTTGTTGTAGAATATACGGGGGATGACTGTTCTTTTTTATTATGTACACCAATCATACATTCCTCTTCTGGATAATAATAAGTCCCACGCGGATGGGTAATTGAAATAAGCGGTTGGGATGCTTGCATTTCTTGAGCCGTATTTAACTGCTTTTGAAGAATCCGTAATATATCAACTACGGTGCCCATCATTACGGCAGGGGCTACTTTGTTTTTAGATTGATCCTGTAATTGTTCAATAAGGTCATCGAGTGTATTCATAATGTCGATATTTAGTTTAACCGGTTAATGATGGTACCTATTCATCCACACTTATTTATTTTGCAAATGCCCGTTTATTAAAATATAACATCAAAATTTGTATTTTTTACAGTTACCTAATCAAGCGAGCTAAAGAATACAAAATTAATACCAATATAGCAAGCTGCCAAATTACTTTTACGCACAGATTTTTTACAGATTCAGAAAGTAAATGTGATTTATAATATTCAAAATGCTCATTGATGTCTAGACGGAAGATTGTACACATTTACTTCTACTAATTTGATGACAGCAACTATAATAGATTACAGTCCTCTAATTTTTATTGTATGATTTCCTCAGCTATTATGCAGTGCAACCAGCTGGGCAGAAGTTCGTACCTTCATCAGGTACCACCCTACAAACAGTACCGCCACCCCCGTCTTTATTTACACATGTTAGGCTATATCTTACACCACCACATGTAATCGAGCCCACACAAGAGTCCGCATTAGCTGCGCTACCCTGAATACATGTAGAATCACAAACCCCGCCACCTTTTCCACCACCATGACCGCTACCTAATATGTTTTGTAATTGATTCCTCATTAGTCTATCCCCTAAATTCATTAATGACTTTTTCATATTTGTATGATTTATTTATTAGAAAAATGTTTACTTATTAGATTAAGTATTTTAGCAATAGTTAACTCGTGTCCCTTAAAAAATATGTACCGATGACCGAGTGAGAGGCTGATTTTTCGTTTATGATATGGGTGTGTAATCACTAAAAACTATAATGTAGCTGACAAAATGGTTATAAAAAAATATTTTGGCAAAGTCCATTTCTCATTGAATGTATTTGTCGTTTTAATGAGCAATTAGTTAACTATTAATAGTTCTATGATGAAGAGGGTGGGTAGTCTATCTCAATTTCATATTGTTTACCATTGAACATATATCCGGAGTGCTCTCAGAGGAAGGGCGTTGCAAAACAAGGCGAACAAAGTACACATCGAAAATGGTGAAGGCTAATATATCAAAGAAAGTGCCCTATTAATTAAGCAAACTCGTTTCGTCATAGAGCCAATAATAAAAAAATGTTCCTTAACTTTGATTTATGAATTATTGGACTGAACTAAGCATAGAATATGCAAACCAGAAGAATTATTTAGATGACTTATTTCAAGTATATCCTACTATACCTGATGGGATAAGAAATATTGACGAAAATCGTTGGGCTAACATTGAAAAAGCATTTTCTAAAAAAAATAATAATGCTCTGTTAAAAGAATTACTTAAACTTGATCTTTTCCCTATTAAAGATAGTTATGTTGCTTATCTAAAAAGAGACGCCAATGCTATTGACAGAAATCCAAAAACAGTAAATCGTATTTGTGGACGACTTTATGAAATGGGGCTTAGTAAAATTTTAGAGCGTTGTTCTGAGCCGAAAGAAACAAATAGACAAATTGGTCCGTTTTTTAGAAGATGGATGAATAATAAAGCATTAGGTATTCAACCTATTTCTTTGGATGAGTTTATGGGTTCTAAAAAAGATGCAATTTTAAATGGAAGTGACCAACAATTAATGACTTTTGCTAGAAAAGAACTAAAATACAAACATAATAAAGGTCTTGACTTCATTGGAAGATTTAACGAGCAGTATGTAATTGGCGAGGCAAAGTTCTTAACAGATTTTGGGGGGCACCAAAATGCACAATTCAATGATGCTATTAGTACGATTCAAACCAGAGGCGTGCGAGCAATCAAAATCGCTATTCTTGACGGTGTTATTTACATTAAAAACAACAACAAAATGCACCAGTTCTTAATAGCCCAACAAGAGTTGAATATCTTGAGCAGTTTAGTACTGCGTGAATTTTTATACCAAATCTAAATTATATGTTGCTACACTATGCACACAAAAAAACTGAAGAAGAAATATTTAATGCAATTCCTGATGTTGCCTTAGAGCAAATAAATAAGAGTAACAACCCCAATTTACTCATTAAAAGCAATAATTTAATTGCTTTAAAACAGCTGATAACAAAGCATCATTTAAAAGGTAAAATAGATTTAGTTTATATCGATCCGCCATTCGCTACCAATAATACCTTTACCATTACTAATGGTAGAGCAAGCACGATGAGTAATTCATCAAAGGGAAATATCGCTTATACAGACACCTTGAAAGGTTTTGAATTTATTGAATTTATTAGAGAACGGCTGATTTTATTAAACATGCTTTTATCTGATCAAGGCTCAATCTATTTACACATCGATTACAAAATTGGGCATTATGTAAAAATAATCATGGATGAAATTTTTGGCATCGAAAATTTTAGAAATGATATAGCAAGAATTAAATGTAACCCTAAAAATTTTGCCCGTAAAGGTTATGGGAACATGAAAGATTTAATTTTATTTTATTCAAAAACAGATCATGTAATTTGGAACGAACCCAAAACACCTTATACAGAAGGAGATCAATTAAAACTTTTTCCTAAAACTGAACACGGCAGAAGATATACTACCATTCCTTTACATGCACCCGGCGAAACACAAAACGGAAAAACAGCACAAGCATTTAACGGAATTTTACCACCATCCGGCAGACATTGGCGCCGTGATGTAACTGTTTTACAACAATGGGACAAAGCGGGATTAATTGAATGGAGCGACTATGGAAATCCAAGGAAAAAAATCTATTTAGACGAACAAGATGGAAAACGCGTACAGGATATTTGGGAATTTAAAGACCCACCCTATCCCGTATATCCAACTGAAAAAAATGCACATGTGCTCGACTTAATCGTTAAAACATCTTCCAATGAGCATAGCATTGTATTAGACTGTTTTGCTGGCTCAGGCACAACGCTAAAATCTGCACAAATACACGGAAGGCAGTGGATAGGCATTGACCAAGCTGATGAAGCCATCAAAGCCATTATTTCTAAATTAAATACGGTAGAAGCCAATTTATTTACACAAAAATCAGATTATAAACTATTAATAGAAAAAAAGATAGTACCCACAAGCAAGGATAAAAAAGGGCTCTATGACGAAAAGGGTGGGTAAAATGTTAGAAGTTTGATGACTTTAAAA
>JASGCP010000166.1 GCA_030053995.1 Phycisphaerales bacterium | reverse complement strand
ACAAATGTGTATAGCTCGCCCTGCGACAAACTTACTTCATCAATACTCAAATGAGCCCCTATATTTTTAGGAAACAATAAATAATCTTCCGCATGTGCCTTTTGTTCCCATTCTTTATAACTACTACTATATTTTTTGTAATACCTATTCAACTTCCCACTATCTACACCAAAGTAGCTACTAATATTTGTTATCGTATCTTCTCGCGTATCAATTTGCTTCTTTTAAAAAAACCGCTAATTCTTCTGTAAAATTAGCACCTTCGGCTATAAATGTGAAGTTATTCCGCTTTATAATTTTCGGGTTTGATTTATCTCGCCACCGACGACGGCGTAGAAGTAAATAGATTGGTTTGCCACGCAAGGGGAAATCTTGTATCCTTGTTTCTGTAAAACCCTTAGACTCATATTTACTAGTATCCTTATCAAATAGAATTATATTTTTCTCCTCTAATACAATCTCATAATATTCTGTTTTGCTTTTTACATCACATAGCAATTGAATATCCTTAGTGTCAAAATAGTCGGTTAACCCTTCGGGTAACACATAACTAAAATAGTTGTTTTCTGTCATGTTTTTTTACCCAAAAATTAATATTTACTCCCCACAAAATAAAAGTGTCCCTAAAAAAGTTTATTATACACTTTATAGTTTTACCGGCTAAATGGATAAAAAAAGGACGACAATGGATTTTAAACTCATACACGAATGAAAAAGATTACGATCGTTTGATAATAGAGTCAGCTTAACGACTAAAGAATAAATAATCCTTTTCAGCATCAACTAATACGCTTCCGAAAAAATGCTCGGCTAATAACCCTATTGCTTAAACTTGCATTTTGAAGCGAAAACAGTACCATTTTCAACTAATTTCATTCAGCAGAAGTGAATTTTGGCAACGCAATATTTATTTGATGAAACCAAAAAGCATTTTTAACGATTTTATTGCAGTAAAAATAGTTGAAAAGCATTTTACCTAAAAAGTGAATCGTACTTGCAAATTTTGGGTAAGTACATAATTTAATTTTAACATCCTGTCATTAAAGTATATCCAGTATTACTAGTGCCAGGGCAATATACACCACTATTAACACACTCCATAGCGCCAGGATTGCCACCAGTGCACCCCCAATGATTACCACCGCAAACATGACCAACGAATGTACCATCACAAAGCCAAGTGCCATCAGGTATTTTCTCATCACAATACTTGAAGCAACCTGTTGATTTGATAATACAATGCGGTTTCCCTGAACATGATGACCCACCTTGAATCTTATCAAGTTTTAATTTTGAACGGCTAATAATTTCACCTAGCTTTTTGTAAGTTTTTGACATTTTTAAAATTGTTTTTCGAAGTTAATAAAAAATATGTATATAGAAATTTTAATACATCAACGAATAAATTTTTACAATCATACTCCAATTTTATATTAGTATCTAAAAAAGGTAACTCTATAAAATATTTATCCACATCTGTATATTTCCATGCTTGGATACCTATCAACTGATTGCTACGAAACGATAAATGTAATACTTCATCAATATAAATCTTAAATTATTGTTCTTATCGAGTATTGATACTTTCATCTTCTATGATTTTGAAAGGTATCCAAACCAAGACATGCTTATAGAAAAGCTGTCGACACCTTCCACTTTAACGGGGATTACAACATGCAAGCATTAGGGTGCACGATTGAAGGGTTATCATTGGTAAGTAAATTAATAAGGGTAGCTTTTATTTTTATTATGCCAATAACGCCCCATCTTTAAAAACTAAAAAATATAATATTCTTTAGTTTTTAAAGATATAATGCAGTAAATTTACCAAAATCTTACATTAAAAACTTGTTGGTGCCCAATAATAATTTTCTTAATTAACAAATTCTATTTTAGATTCGCTCTAAATATCTTCTAAAAATTGACTCCGTATAAATGACGCTTACCGAATACATCCAAAAATTAGAGGAAACGAAGCAAACATTAAGAACGAAATTATCGTCAGTCAAACTACCATCTAAATTAAGTCCTTGGGCTCGTTTACAAAATCTCATAGATGCTGATAGTTTTTTTTTAGAAATTGGTACTTTGGTAGGCGATGAAGAAGACAATGATAAGTTTGGGTTGGTGCATGGTGGCTCATTAATTGGTGGTATAGGTACCATCGCGGGTAAAAAATGGGTTATTATCGTTAGCAATTATTATAATAAATCAGGCGTATGGGTACCGGCTACTAATTCAAAATGTATTCGGTTGCAAGAGTATGCTTTACGAAACAAGTTGCCAGTGGTATATTTGTTAGAGAGTGCCGGAATTTTTTTACCAACGCAACATAAGACTTACGCTGGTAAGTATGATATAGGGCGATGTTTTGCCAATATGTGTAAAATAAAGAATGCCGGGCTATATCAGATATCGGTTGTTTTAGGACCTTGTATTGCGGGGGCTAGCTATGTTGCATTAGGTACCAATGAGGTTTTTATATCAAAAGAACATGGGGCTATTTGTTTGGCGGGCTCTTATTTAACAAAAGCATCGGTTGGGCAAGATATAGATTTGTATGAGTTGGGTGGTAGCACAACGCTGATGCAAGATTCTGGAAGTGTTGACTATGTTTTTGAAAATAATCAAGCGTGTATTGATGCAACTAAAAAAAGAATAGCCTCTATTAATAGTGCACGATTGGTAACACCCAAACAACTCGTTAAATTTGACGAGCCCGAAATTTCTATCGGACATTTTGTAGAGTCTTTTACTGATGATGGACGACCGTATGATATGCACTTATTAATTAAGGGTATTATAGACGGAAATAGTTGGTTGGAATATAAGCAAGGCTTTGGCGTAACGGTTATTTGTGGCTATGCCACCGTCGGTGGATTAAAAGTGGGCGTCATAGCAACACAACAGCTTCTACAAAAAGTAAAAGGCAATAAGATTGAAATGGGCGGTGTTTTGTATAAAGACTCGCTTCTCAAATGTACTATGTTTTTAGAGACCTGTAATCAACTTGCTACACCCGTATTATTTCTACAAGATGTAGTGGGATTTATGGCTGGTATTGAGAGTGAACACGATGGAATACTCAAGGCAGGCTTAGCCTTATTAAATAAAATAATCTTGTTACAAGTGCCATTTTGTACCATTATTATTAGGCGTTCTGCTGGAACACCCGGTATTTTATTTGGTGGTCATGCATGTGATCCTAATTTTATTTTTGCATGGCCTACAGCAACTGTGCATGTGATGAACAGTAAAGAAGCCGTTAAGGTTATTCTACAAACTAAATCAAAATCAGATGAAGCTGGTTTACAACCTGTAGATGTTGAAAAAAAATATGAGGAAATTCGCAATGAGTATGCACGAACTTCTACGGCTTATTATGCTGCTTCGCAAATGTGGGTAGATGAAATTATTAATCCTTTAGATACTAGAAAAATAGTGCTCACTTGTTTGGAAATATTTTATTCAGTTTAATTATACGCGTTATGAGCTCATTAAAAAATAAAAATATTATACTAACGGGTGCCGCAGGTGGCGTTGGTAGTGTAACAGCGAAATTTTTTTTAGAATCCGGTGCAATTGTTCATTTGTTAGATATCGATGAAATAAAATTGACTGCTTTATGTAAGGAATTACATTTATATGAAGGGTCTATGTATGAGTATGTATGTGATTTGACTAATTCCGAGCAACTAACGAATACATTTAAAAAAATCGGGCGTTCTTTTCCAATTGATGTATTGGTTAATTGTGCGGGCGTATCTGATGTAGATACCGTGGAGACTGCGGATGAAAAAAACTTTGATAGAATATGGAATATTAATGTAAAAGGATTATATAGATGCTGTCAAGAGACGATTCCGTTTATGAAAAAAAATAAACACGGGGGTAGTATCATTAATATTTGCGGCATTACTAAATTTTGTGTGAGAAGATTTTAAAGAAAAGATTTTGAGGAAGCT
>JASGCP010000038.1 GCA_030053995.1 Phycisphaerales bacterium | reverse complement strand
TCTTTGTTTCTTTCTTTTGTATCAAGACAAAAGAAAGAAAAACAACCTTATAAAACACCAAATTTAAAATCATCAAACTTCTAACATTTTACCCACCCTTTTCGTCATAGAGCCAAATACTATAAGGTAAGCAACTTAAATCGACTTTGAAAACAATGCAGTTATTTTTTTTTTTGTATATTGCAATATTATCTGTTTGATTTTTATTGTCAAATAGCGTAATTTAGTAACAATTTACCTAAATAACCATTCCCGAGATTACCCTTATGCGCAATTATTTATTCATTAGTTGTATTTTAATTTTTCTACTAACAACTTCTTGTAACCATAATAATGATAATAACACCGGTTTTTCTAAACATGGTATTATTATTGCCGGCGGTAACGGTCGTGGTCATAAGTTAAATCAACTTGAAACACCAAGGGGGGTATGCTTTGATTCAAAGGAAAATTTATATGTCTGTGATTGGGGGAATCATAGAGTTTTAAAATTTCCTGCGAACTCTCATAAGGAAACAATGGGTGTTGTTGTTGTTGGTGCTAAAGGGGAAGGCTATGATGACGATCGTTTAAGTTTCCCCACAGGCATCGCAATGGATACGTTTGATAATTTATATGTGGTTGATTATGGTAATAATAGAATTCAAAAATTTAAAAAAATTGATACAGGGATTTACGATAGTCATGGTATAACCGTCGCAGGTGGCAATGGCTCCGGCTCTGGATTAAATCAATTTTATAAACCATGGAAAATAGCATTTGATAAGGACCAAAATATTTATGTTACAGACTGGGGGAATGATCGCGTAATGAAATTTCCACCTAATTCAACTAAAAGTACAATAGGTGTTGTTGTTGCGGGGGGGCTAGGCGAAGGTCCAGAATTATACCAACTGCATGATCCAAGAGGTATTTTTATTGACTCAGCAGGCAACATCTTTGTCTGTGATATTAACAATAACCGCATTATGAAATTTCCACCTAATTCAGTTTCAGGAACACCAGGCGTTGTTGTTGCAGGCGATACTTACGAATTAGGACATGAACCTAATCATTTATGGCACCCCACAAGTGTTTATTTGGATCGTCAAGGACATATATTCGTAACAGACGCTTGGAATAATCGCGTACAAGAATTCCCCGCATGGGAGCAAATGGATACAAAAGGTATTACAGTCGCCGGTGACCCACTCGGCGAAGCTGGTAACTCTTTAGAAAAATTAAATAATCCTAATTCATTAATCATTAACCACGAAGGAGATTTAATCTTCGGAGATGCCAACAATCATAGAATAATGAAATTTAAACACAATAAATAAATCATCATAAACCCATAAAAGTACATGCCGGCTTTTTGGCTATATACCCCTGTACAATAACCACGCTAACTAATTACTTGGTTTATTTTACTTATTAAATTTATCACTAATAGGAATTAATGATAAATCAAATAACCTACTAAACTTACTGAGCAATACTGACTTTACGCTATTTATATCAATCGGTCGTTTAATTTCTAAATGCATGGATGTTACTTTTTTATCAGCAATACCACAAGGAATAATATAATCAAAATAAGAAGTATCTAAATTCACATTCAACGCAAAACCATGCATCGTTATCCAACGACTACATCGAATCCCTATAGCAGCTATTTTTCGTTTAGGTTGACTGTCAACCTGATCTATCCAAACACCCGTTTCACCTTTGCTTCTACACCCCACTATATCGTATTCTTCTAAGGTTTGAATAACAACCTCCTCTATAAGCCTTACATACCATCCTAAATCAGTCTTAAACATTGATAAATCTAAAATAGGGTACACCACAATCTGTCCAAGACCATGGAAAGTAATATCCCCACCCCTATTCGTATGCACAAATTCTATTTGTTTACTGGCTAAAACATCTGATGATAGTAACAAATTATTTTTATTCCCGTTTTTACCTAAAGTAATAACGGGCGGATGTTCAACAATAAGCACATAATTACTCGTCTGCTTTTCTAACTTTTTTCTTTCAACATTCATCGCTAAAATTTTTTCTTGCTTATCCCAAATTTTGTTATAAGGCATAGTCCCGCAGTCTATTAAATAAACAGGTATAGGCATGTGCACATTTTAGTAGAGTATAACAACAAAAAATAAAAAACGCAAAAATAAGAATAATCATAAAAAATAAGAAAAAATTAACACATACTTTGTATCTTTACAAAAAAATTACTGATAAAAAAAAGACAATGCCATACTTATTTACTTCCGAAAGCGTGTCAGAAGGACACCCCGATAAAATAGCTGATCAAATATCTGATGCACTTTTAGACAATTTCTTAGCACACGACCCTTTTGCAAAAGTAGCATGTGAAACTTTAGTAACAACAGGACAAGTGGTTTTAGCTGGAGAAATAAAAACAAATATACAGCTCAATGAAATCGATATCGTTAGAGATGTCATTAAGAAAATTGGTTATACCAAAGCAGAATACAAGTTTGAAGCCGACTCCTGTGGCATACTTAATGCATTGCACGGGCAATCATCGGATATTAATCAAGGTGTTGACAAAAAGAAAAAAGAAGAACAAGGAGCAGGTGATCAAGGACTAATGTTTGGTTATGCTACAAAAGAAACAAAGAACTACATGCCTTTAGCCTTGGATATCGCTCATGCCATTTTAATGGAATTATCAACTATTCGAAAAGAAGGCAAAGTGATGACCTACCTAAGACCAGACGCAAAAAGTCAAGTTACCTTGGAATATGGTAATGACAATAAACCGATCCGCATAGATACCATTGTAATTTCAACACAACACGATGAATTTGGTACCGAAGCAAATATGTTGTCTAAAATTAAAAAAGATATTAAAGATATATTAATGCCTCGTGTACAAAAACACTTTAGCCAATATGCTAAGTTTTTTAACGATAAAATTACCTATCATATTAATCCAACTGGAAAATTTGTTATCGGCGGGCCACATGGCGACACCGGTTTAACAGGACGAAAAATTATTGTTGATACATACGGCGGAAAAGGTGCCCACGGTGGCGGTGCTTTCAGCGGTAAAGACCCCTCTAAAGTAGATAGATCAGCCGCTTATGCAACCCGCCATATAGCGAAAAACTTAGTAGCTGCAGGCATTGCTGATGAAGTATTGGTACAAGTATCTTATGCTATCGGTGTGGCAAAGCCTACCTCTATTAATGTTAATACTTTTCAAACTTCTAAAATAAAGAAAACAGACGCTGAAATAGCAGCTATAACAAGTAAAATTTTTGATTTAAGACCTTATTTTATTGAACAACGCTTAAAATTGCGTAATCCTATTTTCTTTGAAACCGCAGCTTACGGACACATGGGACGAAAACCAGAATGGGTTACTAAGAAATTTATAGACGCTAGCGGAAAAACAAAAAACCTAAAGGTTGAATTGTTTACATGGGAAAAATTAGACTATGTCAATGCTATAAAATCAGCTTTTAAAATATCATAGTTTTTATTCATAAAAAACTGTAATTATAAATACCAATATTTTTTGCGTGTCTTATTGATCATGTTGTTCATTATTTTTTTATTGACACGCATCTATTACAATTAGTATGAACAAAAATTTGATCAAATTATCAGGTGTTCTATCCCTACTTGTCTTTATATATTTACGATGGCATCTGAGTAGTCTTAATAAAATTTTAGGACCTTTAAGTATTGTGAATATACAACTTGCTCGTACACAAATAAAAGTAAATGAAATGTTGCGTTTGGTCGGCGGAACCGTACCACTAAAAGTCCATTGCTATGTTTCTTTTCTTTTTATTATTTTATACACTTATTTCCTAATCGGATGTTGTTCATTCGTAATGAAATTTCAACAAAATAAATTTGTAAAAAAAACAGGGTACATTTTTTTAGAACTGATTACCCTAACCGCAGTTTTAGATATGTGTTCAACAATTTTATTACTTGTTACCTTATCAAAATACGGAAGCCAACTAACAATTACAATGACCTACTGGGTTGCCTTATTCAAGTATCTTTTTTTTAGCATCGACTCAGTCTATATTTGTATTGCATTAGTCATTTACTATATCAGAAAACATACCTATGTTTCTCAGTAAAAACAAAATAACCGTTGGCAGAAACCCCGTATTTGAATTATTGCAAAATGATACGCTTACCATTGATAAAATTTTAATTGCTAAACAGGTTTATAATAGCCAACCTATTCAAGATATTATTAAACTAGCAAAAACAAAAAACATACCTTTTCAAACAGTGCCCATTGAAAAAATTAATAGCCTAACAAACACAATACACCAAGGTGTAATCGCATTCCGTTCTATTATAAAATATTATGATTTACAAGAAATTATAGACTGGGTCAATAATAAGGGCGAAGTGCCTTTATTTATTATCTTAGAAGGCATTACTGATGTCCGTAATATTGGTGCTATTATTCGCACTGCTTTTTGTTGTGGTGCACAGGCACTCATTATTCCTGAAAAAGGCATAGCCCCCTTACAAGAAGAAGCGAGCAAAGCAAGTGCAGGAACACTTGAAAAAATTCACATTTGTCGTAGTCAATCACTGATTGACACCGTGCAACTACTTAAATTAAATGGCATTCAAACAGTCTGTTCGCTCGTGTCAACAAACCGTACATTCTTTGATATAGATCTAAAATTACCATCGGCGATTATTATGGGAAGCGAAGATAAAGGCGTATCCCATGCACTAAGCAATATGACCGATGTACAAGCTACCATACCGCTACAACAACAATTCGACTCGTTAAATGTATCCGTAGCAACAGGCATGATTTTATATGAGGTGTTAAGACAACGGAAAATAATCAAAGAATGACAATAGTGATGTTTAAAGAAAAGATTATCTTAAAAAGACCAATAGAACCTTTACCTTTTGCATTAAATAACACGATAACGCTAATAAATGGACAATAAATTGTAAATTTATTTTTATAAAAATACTATTTTCAAGTATTCGGGTATTCAGATTTTAAGGAAATCTAATCAACATCTACAATCCCTAATTTCTTGATCATCAACATTTACTATATGTTAACAATTATTACAACACCCAATTTTAAAAATGATACATTAACAAATGTACATTTTGAAGTAGTAAATAATTACGACTTTGCCCTATCTTGTCAATATGAGATCAAATGGCATAGAACAAATCATAAAATACCAATCCCTACTACAACACAAATTAATGCAAACGAAAAACATCAATTAGCTAGTTTGGACATTACTGAACTAAATGATAACCCTTCTTTTATTTTTATTATACACCGTATAAGAAATAAAATACCAACAGAACTTACAATTGAGCATCGCATCGGCATAAAAAAAATACAACGCTGGATACTGCCAGGACACGATCGCACACCCCGTAGTGAAGATTACCAATTAATTAAAAATGATGATAGACACGAAATATTGGTACCCAGAAACCTACCAAGTAAAATTAGCACACGCAATAAACCAACCCATCAAACACAACATCAGCAACTTTTTATCGATCTGCATTGGAACCGACTAATCGAGCATGATTACATTGAACAGGGCAATATCCAAAAAATATACGGTAACATATTAAACTACCAAATAATAAGGTGTCGCGAATATTTGAGAGACGCATGTCACCAACGAATTTATAGATGTCGTATCATAACAGGAATTGGCGACGGTACGCTTAGAAATAAAGTACTGGAACTCATCAGAGAAGAATTCAGCCACGAAATGTGCTATGAAATAAACGCACAAAACCCCGGTGAAATAATAATTTACCGGAATAATCACTTTAATTAATACCCTTTAAAAAAATTAGAATCATGGCTAGGACACCCCATTCTAGTAGGCACACATGATTGCAAACACAATGAAAATAAAATGATCGCAACAACAGTAAGTAATTTTTTTTTCATATCTATTGACATATTTGCCACAATATAGCAATTTTATGCAAAAAAATAAATAAACCATTATTTTTCTTGGTAACTATATATCTCTATTTTTTTTCATACCTTCGCACACCACTCCTATAACAAACTACTTTATACTTAATGGGTATTATAAGAAAGCAAGCTATATCTAATGTAATTATTACATACATCGGTTTCATTATAGGTGCTTGTACTACATTCTTATTTACCTCGAAAAATTTATTTACACCTGAACAATACGGGCTCACCCGCGTTATGCTTGATTTAGGCATCAATATTGCTTCCTTTGCTACACTAAGTACACCGGGCGTAATAAGCAAATTTTACCCATACTACAACGACCGATTACCAAAAAAAGACAATGATCAACTATTGTTAGGCGTCATTACCACACTTTGCTTATTTATCATTATTACAAGCATCTGTATATTGATGAGGGATTTTATTATACGAAAAATTGGCGGACATTCACCCCTGCTCATACAATATTACAACGGTATATTCCTAATTGCATTTGGTCTTGCACTATACAAAATTTTTGAGATATGGCTGTGTTGTATTTTAAACAATACGGAAATAACTACATTTCTACAAGAGATACTACTGCGCATCTTTACGGTCATTAATATTGCAATGTATCTATTGCATTTCATCAACTTCAATACCTTCATTTACATTTTTAGTGTATTTTATTTGACACTCACCATTGGTATCATTATCTATTTGATTAAGATAAAAGGTATTCCAACAACCCTGCATGTATCAAAGGTAACCAAACGACTTAAATACATTATACTTAAAATGCAACTCTACATAAGTAGTGGCATGATTATCGGCTCAATAGCAACAACTATCGAAGCTATTGCTATTGCTAGTTTAATCAACCTCAGTGCCGCTGGTATTTTTACACTGGCGTCTTATATGGCCAGTCTTATTCAAGTATCACAAAGAGGTATATCGGGCATTAGTGGACTTGTTTTAATAAGAGCATGGAAAGATAAAAACTTTAAAGAAGTTGAAAAAATATACAAAAGTAGTTGCATCAACATGTTGTTATTTGCACTTTTTATATTTGGAAATATTACCTTGAATATTCAACATTTGTACCGTTTTATTGGAACCAATACAGCATACCTGCAAGGCAGTATTGTATTTGTTATTTTAGGTATCGGTAAAGTTATTGATGCAGGAACAGGAATTAATGATGTAATTATCAGTGCCTCGCACTATTGGAAATTTCAATTTTGGAGTGGTCTTTTATTGATGGCATTACTAGCACCGTTTAACTATTTTTTGGTAAAAGAAGTAGGCATTAATGGTGCCGCCTTAGCTCAAGTAATTTCATTTATTATTTATAATTTTATTAGATTCGAATTTATTCGCCGAAAGCTAAATTTACAGCCTTTTGGCGTTAAAAATTTATTAGCATTAATTTTATTTCTTGCTTGCTTCTTTGTAACCTATTTTGGATTTAGAAGTCATGAAGGATTCCTATTTATGCTCATTCGTTCTACAATTTATTCAGCCTTATTTATTGCTGGTATTTTGGCACTACAATTAACAAAAGACGCTCATGAACTTTTAGGAATAGTCATCAATAAAATTAGGGATAAAATTTTCTAAATATCATTTAACTTTACAAAAAATATTACTGATATGCAACAGTGGCAAGATTACTTTAAAAGTAATGAAAAAAGATTTATGGATGAGTTATTTGCATTCTTGCGCATTCCTTCCGTTAGTGCAAAAAAAGAACATCAACAAGATATGCACACTTGTGCAGAATATGTAAAAACACTCCTGTCAAATGCAGGAATAGATGATATAAAAATCTTTCAAACAAAAGGACACCCAATTGTCTTCGGTCAAAAAGAAATTGATCCTAATAAACCAACTGTTTTAATATACGGACATTATGATGTGCAACCTGCCGATCCTTTAGGGCTTTGGCAAACCCCACCTTTTGAACCCGTTATTAGAGATGGTAAAATTTTTGCTCGAGGTGCCGTAGATGATAAAGGACAGATATTTGCTCAAATTAAGGCTTTCGAAATTATGAACCGAACGAATACCCTTAATGCCAATGTTAAATTTCTTATTGAAGGCGAAGAGGAAGTAGGTAGTACACACTTAGCTGAATTTCTAACAAAAGAAGCAAAACTACTCCGTAATGATGTTGTTGTAGTAAGTGATACAAGCATTATGGGATTAGATACACCAAGTATAGAAGTAAGCCTCCGCGGATTATGTTATTTTGAAATAGAACTTACTGGACCCAATAAAGACCTTCATAGTGGTGTTTTTGGCGGTGCCGCCCCCAACCCAATACAAATTTTATGTAAAATTTTAGCTTCTTTACATGATTATAATAACCATATCACCATACCAGGATTCTACGATGGGGTTCAACAACTAACTGATGAGGAAAAAAGTAATCTCAACAGCATACCTTTCAACGAAGATGCCTATAAAAAATCAATTGGGGTAACAACCTTATGGGGGGAAAAAGGATACTCGGTATTTGAACGAACTGGTACAAGACCAACCTTAGAAATTAATGGTATTTGGGGCGGATATATTGAGGATGGGTCTAAAACAGTGCTACCATCAAAGGCCTATGCAAAAATATCTTGCCGATTAGTACACAAGCAATCAGCTGAAAATATATGCGAACTTGTGAAAAATTATTTGCGTACAATAGCCCCCCCTCAAGTAACGCTTAATGTTAAAAGATTAGGGGGATTAGGTGATCCTTATTACATGGATAGTAAACATCCTGCATTTATAGCAGGCACTAAGGCAATGGAAAAAACATTTGGTAAAAAAGTTTTTGCTACCCGTGGTGGCGGAAGCATACCAATTGTAATCGATTTTGAAAGAATATTAGGCAGTAAAACACTACTTTTAGGTTTTGGATTGGATAGCAACGCTTTACATAGTCCTAATGAACATTTTAACTTAGCTTGTTACGAGAAAGCCATTGAAACCATTCCCTATTTCTTCAAGTTTTTTACAGAAAAATAAATAATAAAAAATATTGTATAATTATCTATGTGCGGCAAAGGAGATTCGAACTCCTATGGGTCGCCCCGCTACCACCTCAAAGTAGTGCGTCTACCAATTTCGCCACTGCCGCATTCCATAGGTACAAAATTAAAACATAAAATCAATAAAGCAATATCCTACTGTAAAAAAGTATTTTTTTTTAGCTTGTGTGCTATTAAGTTTGTTTATTTAGGAGGATTATAGCTGATACCTTTAGACTTTAAAAAAGCTTTAACTGCCGCACTACTATTAAGCGTATCTAAGTTTTTATTGCTTAAACTACCACCCGTCAAATTAACCAAGTTCATAATGGCATCAGGAATTACACCAGACAAACTTGTATTATTCAAATAAAGTGTTTGTAAATTAGTTAAAGAACCAATACTTGATGGAATACTGCCTATTATATTATTATTATTAGATAATATCAAATATTTTAGATTACTCAACCCCGAAATAGAAGAAGGAATCACACCAGCTAAATTATTAGTGTCTAAGGTAATACCTACAACACCTTTATTGGCTGGTACTGCAATTTCAACACCTTTCCAATAAGTAGCAGAATAATTAAACCAATTGGTATTATTTATCCATTGTGCCCCATTGGTAGAATCATATAAATCTGTTAAAGCAGTTATTTCTTGCGGTGAAAATGACACAGGCACGGTTGACGATTTTTTACATCCCCAAGAAAAAAACAGAACAACTAACAAGAATAAATACCTTTTCATGATTTTTTTTTTACTAATTAATATATTGAATACAATAACAAAGATTTAATAACCAGGATTTTGTTGAATAATTGGATTATTAACAATCTCTTGAATAGGAATTGGCCAAATATAGTTAAAAGCCGAATATGCAAGAGGTGCTTGCGGTTGCGTAGGTATAGTTGAACCTCCAAGCACATAAGCCGATAAGTCACCAAACCCATTTACATATTTTTCAGGAACACCAGGCAATGCTACCGCGGAAACAGGGTCTTTTGATAATCTACTAATGTCTGCCCATCTTTTACCCTCACATAAAAATTCAACCCTTCTTTCATACAAAATTCTAGCTAACAACTGTGTATAACCATTAGGGAACGAATCGATAGTATATTGTTGTGTTGCCGGGTTTGTTAGATTTCGATTTCTAACTAAATTTAATAAATCAACACCTCTTTGATTTACTTGTTGTGTTGTTCTAACAGTTGCTTCTGCCAACATTAAAATAATTTCAGGGTAACGATACTGTGGAGCATAATCACCATAACCGCCATAATCTCTATATTTAGTAGTAAAGTAATTATTACCCCCCGAGCCATTTGTACCCGTGGTAGTCAAAAGAGAACGGCGGGAATCATAAGACGACCAATTATTTATATCATTCCAAATAATCGGTGAAATAGCGACCAAACCACGCCCTCCTAATGAGCCTGAACCATAAAATGCAGCTAATGCAGCATTGGTACCAGGATTATTTTGTTGCGTATTTCTAATTGAAAACATACTCTCTAAAGAATTGTTATTGGCAAATGGACCATCGGCCGTATTATCCATAGCCCAGCCACCGATAGGGCATACAACCGAGTTCCAATCCAATGGATTAACTGTACTCGGCACCAAAGTGTTTCCATCATCAACCACACTTAGATAATTACCAACATGAAGATTTAAGCGCATTCTAAATGCTAAAGCTACCGCCTGTGATAAACGGGTGTTATTATCTGGTACTGCTGGCAAGTTATCTATTGTGCCAGTAACATCAGATAGCATATCCGAATAGTCTTCTGCTACCGTGTTGCGGGGCATTTGTGCTACTCTATTCAAATCGGCTAATGTTTGAATAGGAAAATTACGATAAGGTACCCCTAAGTTAGAACCACTGCCATCTAAATACGGTCGAGCATAATTGAGTACTAATTCATGATGAGCTATTGCACGCCACAAAGTTGCTTCAGCTATGTATTGTGTTGCAGTAGCTTTATCAAGGATATTATTCGACTGTGCATATTGAAAACCTGCAATCGATAAATTGGCTTGATTAATTAAACGATACAGTGCATTCCAATAACCATAGGGAATAGTTGACGAAGCATTTTGCGTATTTTGATAAGGGTCTTGTAAAAAAGCCGCTGTTGAAATAACATCCTCACCACGAACATCAGCATACTCAATATTGAGTGAACCAAATGCACCTGGTGCATTACCATTATCTACTACATTTTGGGCTGTAGCATAAATACCATATAAACTAGCCAAACAAAGAGGAGGCGTAGAAAATGCAGTCAAATTTGTTAACGCATCGTTAGGACTAAGATCAGTTACCTTCTTACAGGAAAAAGATAAAACCAATAATAACCCCAAAATAGATTGTAAAATTCTTAATTTCATTCATTTATGTTTTAATAATTTCAATTAAAAACCGGCACCAATACCACAAGAGTATATTCTAACTTGTGGCGAGTTCAGTATATCAATACCTTGAGAAGTAATTGTCTCTGGATCAGCACCCGTAAATTTAGTAACCACAAAAAGATTCTGACCTTGTAAATATACCCTCAATGTTTTCATCACACCTTTCGTCCATTTTTGAATATCATTAGTCTTAAAGGTATAAGTTAACACAACATTCTGAAGTCTTAAAAACGATCCATCCTCAGTGAATCTAGATAGTGCGTTACCATTTTGATTTACGAGTGCATCTAAACCATAATATAATTTTGGCGTATTGGTAACCTGACCAGGTGTAGTCCAACGATCCAAAATTTCAACACCATTATTCCAAAAACTTTGATTATTTAAAAATCGTTGACGCGTATAATTAAAAATAGTATTACCACCCGAGTATCTAAACATTACCTGTAAAGAAATCTCTTTGTATCTAAATGTATTAGTAAAACTACCAAACCAAGTAGGCGTAGGATTTCCTAATACAACTTTATCACCATCAGTCAAAGCTGAAGTAGTTTGCGATAAAGAACCATCATTTAGATCTTTAGCAACATAAAAAGTATTATTAACAATATTATGTTGTACCAAAGTTCCATCTGCTTTAAAATACATTGGATTACCGTTTTGTGTATTAACACCTGCATAGCGATAACCAAATAAAGCCTGATACGGTTGCCCTACTTTTAAAATATTAAAACTCCCTTGACGAATATAATCAACAGGCTTACCACCAATATCATATAACTGCGTAACTTTATTTTTCACACTAGTAAAGTTAGCGGCAAAATCCCAATCGAAGTTCTTGGTTTGTATGAGTGTAGCACTAACCGATAATTCAATCCCCTTATTAACCATAGCCCCAATATTTTGAGCGATACTATTATTAGGTATTCCGGCACTAGGTGGCGTTGGTACATTTAAAACTAAATTATTAACAGCATTTAAAAAATAATCGGCGGTAAAAGTTACGCGATTATTTAAGAATGAGAAATCAACACCAACATCATATTTATCACTCGTTTCCCAACGAAGATCTTCGTTTCCTATTTGTGTTGGACCAACACCATTAATTTCACCATAAGGCGTAGCACTATAAGTATTCAAATAAGGGAAATACCCTGCGTTTGGATTATTCGGATTCGTGAGCGTATTACCAGTTCTTGCATAGGAGAATCGGATTTTAGCATCACTAAACACTGATGCAAGTGCTTCGTTATTTTGCCAAAAATTTTCCTTAGCAAATCGCCAGCCTAACGAAAAACCAGGAAAAGTACCAAATTTTTTACCAGCCGCTAAGGCACTTTGACCATCTCTTCTAAAACTTGCTTGAAACAAGTAAGTACCTTTATAATCATAATTTAATCTACCAAAAAAGGACTCATACCCTACTTGCGAATAATCACCACCAATATTTTGAATAGAAGATGCACCTGAAATAATATTATTAGCAATAAAAAACCTATCTAAAATATTTTGTCCTGATGCATTAAAAGTTTTATTGGTCGTTTTTTGTAGTTCATAACCACCGGTTAATACAAAATTGTGATTATTTTTAATGGTGAGATCATAGGTAAAATAATTTTGCCATACATAACGCAAAAAAGTAATGTTCGAATTGGCAAGAGTACCATAAGGATACCCATCACCATATCGAGGATCCCAAGTTAAAAAATCATAAGCATTAAAATAGTCAATCCCAAATTGAGAACGAAGTGTCAATCCTTTAACCGGTGCTACTTCGATATACGAATTGTTGAGGATACGATATTTATCTGATGTATAACGATCCTGTTTCAATGTAAAAGCCAAGTTAAAAAAGTTAGCCGTAGAACCTTGTAAATTAGGTCCGTTGAACATCAAATTTCCATCCGTAGCATTATATCCATCAAATCCATTTTTATTATAAGGTGACAGATTAGGTAGTTGCACTAAAGAAGATAACACCGCCCCCCCTAATGTAGCAGTACCGTTGTTTTCATCCGTGTCAAATTGACGAGACAAAGTAATATAATTGCCTATTTTAAAATATTGATTAACCGTTTGATCTAAATTAAGCCGTACCCGATAAGAAGTATTAGAGTTCGATATGACTGCCCCTTGTTGCTTTGAGTAATTCATCGATAAATAATAGGACGATTTATCACCACCACCTTGTAAACTAAAATTTTGATTGGTAGAAAACGCATTTTTTACAAAAGCAACATCTTGCCAATCGGTATTGGTTGCTGTATCTCTTGCCAATGGGGTTAATCCAAGATTCGTTCTTTTCTCATTCGCAATTTTTACAAACTGGGTGTTATTTAACAATTTCCATTTTTTTGCAATTTGCGTATTAGCAAAAAAACCGTCGTAATTAAATTTAATTTTACCCTTGGTTCCTTTTTTCGTAGTTATCAAAATAACACCACCCGAAGCACGCGAGCCATAAATAGCGGTTGCGGATCCATCTTTTAACACTTCTATATTTTCAATATCAGAAGGATTAATATCGCCTAAGGGGTTACCATTTACGCCATCGTTTGATGTTAAGTTACCCGTCAAAATAGGAATACCATCAACAACATACAATGGTCCTGTTCCTTGATTAATGGAGTTAACCCCCCGGATAGTAACATTCGGTGGCTGATTAACTAAGCCACTAGCACCACTAATTTGTAACCCAGCCGCTCTACCGGCCAATTGTTTATCGATAGACGGCGTAATTAAATTATCAATATCTTTTGTATCAATTTTAGTCTCTGCACCTGTTAAATTTTGTCTCTTGGTTGTACCATAACCAACTACTACAACCTCATCCATTTCTTTATGCGCAATGTCTAAGACTATTTTATTGATATTTGAGCCCGCTACACTCATTTTTTTTACATCTAAATCCTTAGATTGATAGCCAATTGATGAAACAACAATTTTTTTAATGCCATCTAATTGGGGTATGGTAAACACACCCATACTATCAGATAGAACAACTTGTTTTTTTTGACCAGTAATAGTGATTGATGCTCCTGATAACGGGGCTCCGTTGGGGTCTAAAACTACGCCTCTAAAAGCATTTTGACCAAATGCTACGGCTTGAAAGAACAATAATAAAAAGCAAGTGTGTAAAAAATTATTCATGTTTATTTTTTTGACAAAGAATTTATAAACAAAACCACAAGTAACATTTTTCAGTAAAACAACAAAAAGCTATTTTATGAATTTAACATTTTTTTTACAAAAAAAAAAAAAAAAAGCCACTACATTCTCAAAGCTGCTGATATAGAGAAATTAATACCATAACCATAGAGGTATTTATTAGGAAACTTATCTACATTTTTATTGGCGAAATCAAATCGTAGTTGTTCATAGCCACTTACTTTAGTGTTTTTATTATCAAGCATATTATTCAGCAAAACATTGAGATTTATGTACATTGATTTTTTAAACCATTGCTTTGGTAATTTCCAGCTGTAGCCCGCTGTTGCATTCAAGGTAAATTGTCCGTCTAATTTAGTTTGATTAATAATTTGGTAGTATAATGGACTATACACCTCGTTGCCAGATTCATCAAAAGATACTAAATCTTCTATAGCTCTTGTTGTGCGTCTTACAGGATTAAAAGAAAGCCATAAATGATCCCAATAATTTACAGTAAGACTTACATACCAATAAAGCGGGGATTGATATCTTAATCCTAATGAATAGAGTTCTTGTGGCGTACCACCAATTCTAAAATTTTTACAATATACCGTCTCGGGAGCTGGGGCGACCTCTTGTGTATTATCAATAACAGTAAGAGCCTGCATATTTGTTTTATAAACATACCGGCTATAGGTAGTAGCAAACTGAAGGGATAATGTAGATAATATCTTATACTCTAATCCTAATTCTACTCCTGTATAAACTTTATTAATACCGCTCAATACATAGTTTACAAAATTATTAATATCATCATCAAAAAAATTAACCACATCAAGCTGATTTTTAACTTCAGTATAATAAGCTGATAGTCTAGCTCTAATAATAGGTGTATTGGCAATAAATCCGATTTCACTACTAACAATATGCTCATTGACTATTTTATCTTGAACAGAATTTCTCGTTTTAGGCGATAAGTAAACATTATCATAGAAAGGGGCTTTTGTAAGAAAGGTACTATTGGCGTATAGGTAATATCTGCCGTTAATTTTATAAGTAATTCCGCCTTTTACGGACCAGTTAAAAAAGGGATAAGTTGTAGATTTACCGTAAGAATTATCAGGAAACAAACCATATTTAGTTCGCCCCACCCGATAAAAATACTGTTCTGAAAATTCGCTAGCAACTTGAATATCAATTGTCTTCAAAGGAACTACGAGTTGCAAAAAACTACTGGCTCGATAAAAGTATATGAGATAATCATAACTATATTGATCGCCTTTCTTAACTATTCTATTGGGTCTATTCAAATCATTCTGAATAGCGCTGGGGTTAGTTTGACTACTATTCTGAGCAAATTGATTCCAATCAATAAAGAAATCGCCTCCTAATAAATCTTTAATAATTTTAAAATTTCTATTTCTTTGAACTTGCAGTTGCAAACCACCGGTAAAAGCGATATTATTTTTCAATCTTTTATTAAATGTTGTAGTAGCATAACCGATATTACTTTGAATAATACTTTCATCTATAATATATAGAGACCTTCGTCCTGTTGTTTGTCCAAATTGTATTAAATTATCTTGATTGGTTTGATATAATCTTCCCCAATTAATTTGCCGAATAGATTCGTCATCTCTAAATAACGATTCCAAGATCAGTTGTTGGTTAGGATTTTTCTCATAGGAAGGTAAATAACGATAATAATCTGGGTGCGGGTCGGCGGTATTATACCAATCCAAACCAGAAAGTCCTTTTTGGTTAAAAGAATAGCCGATAGCTGTTGTCCATTGTATGTTATTCTTAGGTGTGTAATCGTGTGTTAGAATAAATGTTGGGGCATGTTGTGTTATAATTTCCGCATTTCTTTTTTGTCCATTTTGATACCCCCAATAAGGATTATAATAATGCCCGCCATAAAGGAGCAGTTCATCGGTACTAGCACCCTGTTTAGCGTTTGCTGATGAAGCATTAAAAATAGCGAAAGATAGCAAATGCTTAAAAGAAAATCTTTTGTCTATTCCCCAATAAAATGAAATTGATCGATAATGCGTGCCGGGGACATACCCTTCATGGCTATAACGCACGGCTGCTGAAAAAATAGTTGCCCAATTATTTTTCTTATTACCAGATGCGATAGAAAAAGCAATTTGTTGTCGATAAGTTCTATTAGTATAACCATATTTTACTTGAACTTGTTTTTTTGCCATGCTTGCTTTCACTAAAAATTGTGTGGCTGAACCGATATCGCCATAACTAAATGTATTAGTTTGTAGCCCTATTTTATTATCCCTATTACGCATAATATCAGTAAGTCCGATAATACTACTAAAGGGGAAATACCCATTATCTAATTTATCAACCAATAAGCCATTAATATAGGTAGTAGCATAATCGGCATCATAACCTCTAAATCTAAAACGGACATTGGCAAAATTGTAAGAAACAGTTTGTAAATAAGGATCACGCGCACCGGCTAAGACTGAAGAGATGTCTTCGGTAGCATCTGACAGATCAACAAAATCGTCAATAGATATATTAGGGAACGAGTCGATTGTGTTTTGTATTAAGGTATCGGATTGAAATTTTCGTGCGTGCACATGAAGGCAACATACTATGGGCATTAATACACCCAGTATAATTCGAAGTGACATGAAAAAAAGTTGAACAGTTAGTAATAGAAAAATAGGTAGCTATTGGATTACTTACAATATACATTATTAAAATAAAAATCTTACAATTTTCTAATAATCTTTTTTGGCTATATGACGAAAAGGGTGGGTAAAATGTTAGAAGTTTGATGACTTTAAAAATGATAA
>JASGCP010000165.1 GCA_030053995.1 Phycisphaerales bacterium | reverse complement strand
TGTCTTGATACAAAAGAAAGAAACAAAGAAAAAATCAAGCCAGCAGAGTAAGGGCAAAGGCTATACGCTGAATGGTAATCAATATGAAAGTGAACTAACTTACCCACTCATTTCGTCATAGAGCCTTTTATTTTTAACGATTAACTTTCAATTAATTAAAATTTGGCTAAATATTTTTAAGCGTCTCTTAGATAGCATCTATAAAATAGTAGCTTCAAAGACAAGAAATATTCAAATGATGAGACTCTTAAATTTTCATTATTAAAGTTTATCTTGCGACCAAAATTTATTATGAAACCATATAAATATATCCATACAACACTATTGGTCTTATTTCTCTCTTGTGTTACAAGTGGCGGATTTGCAGAGCGATTAGTTGATTATGTCAATCCTTTGATAGGGACAGGGTGGCATGGTCATACTTATCCGGGTGTTGTTTGCCCGTTTGGTATGGTCCAATTAAGCCCCGATAATGGTAGGGCAGGCTGGGATTGGTGTTCAGGTTATCATTATAGCGATACAGGGATAGCAGGATTTTCTTATACGCATTTAAGCGGAACCGGTATTGGAGACATGTGTGACATTTCAATTCTACCTATTTACAATAAAGTGCCGGATACCGTTCATTACACAACGTCTTTTTACCATAATAATGAGCATGCACAAGCTGGGTATTATACGGTACTGATGAATAACGGGGTTTTTGTAGAGTTAACGGCTACGCCAAGGAATGGTTATACAAGGTACACTTTTCCAAAACATGTGCACGCACAATTACAAGTAGATCTTGGTTGGCATATTAACTGGGACAACCCGGTGTTGTGTCATATTGACAAAGTAAATGATACACTTTATACGGGTTATCGATACTCTAGAGGCTGGGACAACGATGAACGACTTTATTTTGCGATTGTGTTGAATAAGCCCGCTGAAAACTTAGATTCGTTACGTTATTTACCAAATAAAAAAGGACTAATTGCATTTTTTAATTTTCCCGAAGGCACAACTAATATAGAAACCAAATTGGCTATATCATTTCATTCGGTTGATGCCGCTATTAATAATTTGAATGAAGTACACACAAGAAGTTTTGATGACACAAAAAAATATTGTCAAGACTTATGGGAGCAAGAATTACAAAAAGTGCGTATAAAAACATTCGACTCCAATGTTTTAGTATCATTTTACACTGGTCTTTATCATACTTGCTTGGCACCGAATGTATATAACGACTTAGGGGATACCATACTTTATACAAATTTTTCAATATGGGATATTTTTAGATCCTGGTGGCCGTTAGCGATGATCACAGAAAGAAGTCGTATCTCTGATTTTTGCAATTCTATGCTTCGTTTTTATGATCGCACTGGTTTGCTACCAGTTTGGGACCTACAAAACACAGAGACAAATTGTATGACAGGTTATCATGTTGCTTCCTTATTATCTGAATCAATCTTAAACGGCATTACAGGTTTTAATGTTGATAAATCTTATCAAGCGATGGTTCATAGTGCTACACAAAGAACACCTGTAATGGATAGCTATATTGAAAATGGGTATGTTCCTCAAGATATTGCACCTAATAGCGTTACCCTAACATTAGATTACGCTTACGATGACTGGTGCATTGCTCAAGTTGCCAAGAAATTAGGCAAAACAGAAGATTATCAAAAATTTATGAAAAGATCTGAATCTTTTAAAAAATTATATGACCCAAAATCTGGATTTTTAGTAGGTAAAAATTCAGAAGGACAAATAGCGGCTAATTATGATCCTTTTTATAGCGATGTTACCGGGCACCAGTACTATGCTGAAGGAACCGGGTGGCAATATAATTGGTTTGTACCACATGCTATTGATGAGTTAGTTGATATGCACGGGGGCAAGAAAAAGTTTGTTGATCAATTGGATTCTATATGGCTTGTTTCAGAAGAGTTACACGGGGACCATCCAGCTATCGATATTAGTGGTATGATTGGTCAATATGATCAAGGAAATGAACCTAGTCATCAAACACTCTATACCTATTCTGCTATTGGGATGAAAAATAAAACTGCTTATTGGGCGAGGGAAATTTGTAAAAAGTTTTATACAACTAATCCTGATGGATTACCGGGTAATGAAGACTGCGGACAGATGAGTGCATGGTATGTTTTAACAGCCTTAGGGTTTCACCCATTTTGTCCTGCTGATGGCAAATTATATTTTGGTAGCCCTTTAATAACAGATGCCGTTATTGATTTACAAAATGGTAAAAGCTTTTCAATTAAAGTTGAAAATAATAATGAGCGTAATAAATATATTAAATCAATGGAACTTAATGGCAATCTATACACCAAAGATTATATAGATTATCTTACCATAGAAAATGGTGGGACATTGAAAATAGTTATGGGGGATCGGGGGTTGTAAATATTAATCTATAAATAAAAAAACAGTTACTTTTACGATAGCAAATCTTAGTCGCATTTTGCTTTTTTCAAAAAGACAATACAATAAAAAAAATTATTGATTACAACATAACAAATATTTAACATGCTTACACAGTTAGCAAATCGTTTTTTTTTATTTTTACTGATATTGATATCCCTATCGGCTTGCAAAAAAACTGCAACAATAGATTATTCGCAACAAGTGATTACCAACCGCAATGCTTTGATAGCCCTATATGACTCCACAAAAGGAACTAGTTGGCATGATAATCAAAACTGGACAAATGCAATTAGACCATTAAATACTTGGTTTGGTGTAACAACAAACGAAAATGGGCTTGTTATTAGTCTTAATTTAACTTTTAATAATGTTGTTGGTCCGTTGCCACCGTCTTTAGGTGATCTGACAGCATTAGAAAATTTACTAATTAATTGGGATACTGTTACCTATATACCAGCTTCAATTGGCAATTTAACAAATCTTGTTAGTTGTAATCTTGCCCATAATGCTTACGATAGTATTCCTAGCTCCATCGGTAACTTAACGAAACTCGTTACTCTAGATATAGGTGCTACATACATAAGAAACATACCGGCGTCAATAGGAAATCTTGTTAACTTAGAAAATTTTACGGCAGCTATCTGCAATCTTACAAGTTTACCGACTTCTATTGGGAACCTCACCAATCTGCAATCATTGAATGTAAGACTTAATAAAATTACAAGTTTACCGACTTCTATTGGGAGTCTCAGCAATCTACAGTCGTTTAATGTAAGTGATAATCGGCTGACAAGTGTGCCAACTTCTATCAGCAATCTCACTAATTTACAGACGCTGAATTTAAGCTATAATCAGCTGAGCACATTACCATCTTCGATACAAAATCTTAAAAATTCTTTAACTACGATTTATTTAACCGGCAACCCTATTTCGGAAGGAGATTCAATCCAAATTAGATCATGGCTCCCGAATACCACATTTATTTGGTAGCTAATAACAGCCATTATTTTAGGATCACTTTTATTGGTATGGGCACAAATTTTTGGGTCACTCTGTCGTAATTTTGGGAATTGTAACGGTTCATTTCGTCATGGCGTTCCCCTCAAAAAAAAATAAACCTCCGGAAGGAGGCTTATTTCTTTGTTTTCATTTCAACACTTTAATTTATCTTAAACTTTCAAAATTGAAAGCAACTGACTTTTTTAGGGCATTCGCTACACCTTTTAAATAATTTACTCAATTAAACACCATTCAATGTGTTAGACAAAATTGATTAACAAAAGAAGCATAAATAAATGTTAAAAAATAAATATTTATGAACATAGTTAAAAAGTGCAAAGCTACAAATAAAATAGAATATTGTATAAAAAACTACCGTTTTCCTAATCTTTAAAAACTAATGGCTCTATGACGAAAAGAGTGGGTAAAATGTTAGAAGTTTGAAGACTTTAAAAATGATAATTTGATATTTTATAATGTCGTTTTTCTTGGGTCAAGTTTTTTTTGTGGGGAGTAAGGCTGTAAAATGTAAATTTTAAAGTAAAAAAAGAGTGCCT
>JASGCP010000164.1 GCA_030053995.1 Phycisphaerales bacterium | reverse complement strand
TTTGGTATTTTATAATGTTATTTTTCTTTCTTTTGTCTTGATACAAAAGAAAGAAGCCTGCCGTAGAGACAGAGACAAAGCATGCCTCATCTCTACTTATATTCACCTTCGCCCATTTTCGACGGGCACTTCCTTCGCCTTGATTTGCAACGCCATTCCCCTGAGGGCATTTCGGCTATATTGTGCTGGAATTAATTTGAAATTAAGATAAGTTACCCACTCTTTTCGTCATATATCCCAACAATTTTGTAGCTGTAAATCCAGATATACCGGGTTGCATCAACGCCCCAATTTAATGTGTATTTAATGGAAAAGCAACGGCAAGAATAGTACTAAACCCATTAATAGGTTGCGGGGGCGTTAAAGTAATACCTGCATTGGTTGAGGACGAATATAAGCCTTCGCGTGTGGTATTATTAGTGCCTACAATCAAACTATTAGTTATTGACGAAAAAGCTACTGAATTAATATTACTATACCCAACGACTGTTTGTGCATTTGCCCAAGTCTTTCCGCCATTAGTTGTGTAAGCATATTCTCCTTGATTATTACTATTTTGCCCCACCATAATACCATATACAGTTGAAGAAAAGATGACATATTTAATAGAATTAAAACCCACTACCGATTGAGGACGCGACCAGCTAAGTCCACCATCACTTGTATAAGAATAACTACCGTCCCCAACTAAAACACCCGTATTGGGCGATGAAAACGCTACGGCACTAATACTATTAAAACCACTGATTGCCTTAGGCGATGACCAAGTAAGCCCGCCGTCGCTTGTAGTTGAATAAATACCTGAAGCAACTAATACCCCATTGGTAGCTGACGAAAATGCCACATAACTAATATTAGTAAAACCAGCTACAGGAGTCGCTGATGACCAATTTTTACCTCCATCTGTTGTGTATGAACACACACCTTGACCACTGGCATTATACCCTACAACCATCCCATGCGTAGCCGATGAAAATGCTACGGAATTGATATTATTAAACCCAGAAATAGATTGAGCTACAGACCAATTTCCCCCGCCATTAGTTGTGTAAGAATAACTATCTGAACCAACAACCACCGCATCAGTGGATGACGAAAATACTACCGCCCCAACATCACTTAGTCCATTAACCGCTTGTAAGGAAGACCATGTGCTACCTGCATTAGTTGTATAAGAATATCCTACCTGACCATTTATATTCTTGCCAAACATAACGCCATTATTAACAACCGCACCACTGTTCGTAGCTTCATTTTTTTTTCTACAAGCAACAAAAAACAAAAAAAAAGAGAATAAGAAAACAAAATATCTCATGCTGATCATTTTTTAAGACGAAACCAACAAAAAAAAGAACGGGGGACTATGAAATAGAACAAAACAGGAACTACAATAAATTTTATAAACTATACTATTTAATTGTACAAGCTAATGCACAATTAATCACTACCTCTTCCGTTACACTTTTGCTTGGATTAAGTATATCATCATACACAAGAAATGCTTTATTAGGTGCGATATCAAAAGATGTAACACTCACCGTTTTTGTTTGAATAGCGGGCAAATCAACCTTTAAAGATTTGTGTTTTGGTTTTTCTTCACCGGCATGCAAATGAAAATGCAACACCATTGATTGTGTAATTTGCTTACTGACATTTTCAGATAAAAAATCTTCAAACCACTGCTTTCTTTCCTCAACTACGGCGGCGGTGTATAAAGTACACGATGACCAGATATATGGCTTATGAGCATCTAAGACTTGTATATCTAAGTGTGTACCATTCCACCTAATTTGATATAATTTTTGCTGTTCAAACAAAATGACCGTACAGTTTTCTATATCTGCAAAATCCATTTTTTCTATAACAGCTAATTTGGGGCGGTTAGGATTATAAAACAAATCTATTAAAACTGATCCTCGGCTTTTTCTATAAAAGGGTAAAGGTGCATGATTTTTTTCAGCACCATTCAGCAAAATAGCAGCTGTACCATCACTACTAAAAATTGCCCAAGTTCCAAATTTATCTAAATCTTTTGGATAATATAATTTACCCCCATCTGGTAATGCATACTCCTTTAACGGATCCGTAGGGCGATTAAAATAGACATCCCTATTGGAAGTGAAAACAGCCCCCCCGTTATGCTTAGGTATAAAAGTTACTGCGCACATAATTTTCTATAATTAATGGTAGAAGGTGCTACACCAAACTCTTCAGAAACTTTATAACCCCCAATTTCGATGAGCCCTACCTTTACCAAAGCCATGTGATGAATAAGATGCTCGGTACAATACAAAAGCTCGCGTGCATAAGAAGATTCAAACTGTGTATTACTGTCATCTTCCAATTTCACGGTAACATGCTTATTTTTTTTGTCTATTTTTTTTAATATTTCTATAAAACATTGATAAGCAAATTTCGGATCTGTTTCCGTAGATATATTTCGTTCTCTTTTAGAATAATCAACAACACCAGACTTGTAGGCATTATCTAAACATTGATACATTTCAATTGAATGTCTTACATGACCACCTATTGTAGCATCACTTAAACTATTAATTTTTCTATTATAATCTTCCTGCTTAATTACTAATAAAAGTTGATTGATCTGATTGATAATATCTATAGTCATAGAAGTAAAAAAAATGTATTTAAAAGTAATAAAGATTATCGCAATAATAAAATATCATAATTTAATTAGGGGGGCACTGTTATGGCTTTTGTTTTTTGCCAAGAGAAAACAAATCAAAAATTTGGCAACGATTGATCCATAATAAATATAAACAGCACACAAAGGTAATACAAGCTAGAATAAACAAAGAACCAAAAGGACCTATATGAAATTCGAAATTTTCAGGATTAGTTAAATAAGTTTGACCGGGTAATGTTAACGCCATGCCACTACTATTAATTTGCGGTAAAACAGTACCCAAAACAAATAGATGCGATAAAATAGCACCGGACATTGTGCCCAGGGCTAAAATAGCACCGTAAACCGTATAAGCCGGTATTAAAATTAAAATTGAAGCTATTAATTCAACAAGACCAGAAGATATTCGACCAAACGGCTCGGCATGTAGTTGCGTAAAAATATATTTCGATTCAGGCATGCCACCAAATTTAAACCACAATGTTTGTATCAAAATAATGATGACTAACGCCTTGCAAATCACAACAAGTATTTTTTGTGCTTTAGTGTGCTTACGATTGCAAGAATGACCTACACCGTATGATGATTGAGCATTCAAATTATTCATAGTTTTATGTTCTTACTATTGTGAGAATAATATTAAAATTACTATCGGAAATAATTTACCCAGTTTTTGTTAGCATTCGGTAACAAATGTACTTGATCTTCATTCCAAGTATTTAAAGTATTGTTAAAAAAAGTATGATAAAAGAGATATAATTTATTATCAATAATCTTATAAGTTGCCGGATCAACATCAACTTCAGATCCATCTTTTCCCATGGCATAAGCACACCATCCCCCAAACTGCGGCTCGTACTGTGCAGGATTTTTATCAAAACTATTTTTATTAGCGTTAGAAGAGAAGTAATACAGAACACCCTCATAGGTAGTAGAAATTTGACTATTACCCTTTTGCGGTCCGCCACTGCCAAAATAAGAAACTGGATCATAGCCATGCAAAGCTATATGCCCGTCTTTTAAATTAAATTTGGATACCCGCAAACTATTAGGGCTTTGGGCTAAAATTACTGAAGATACGGTGAACAATAAAGCCACCATGTATAATCTAACCATATATTTTGACAATATTTTTGCTCAAAGTTAATCAATTTTAGCTAATTTCCTATGAACTTTACGATTATTAGTTTTTTTGAATAATACCGTAATAAAAAACAGAAGAGTAATTTTTAAAACCAAACGAATAAATCGTAATCTATCTTTATATAATTATTTAATGGGACTTCTAAAAATTTAACCATTTGATTTTCAAATAATTATACTATATTTGTGGCATAAAAACAAGAGAATCTAT
>JASGCP010000037.1 GCA_030053995.1 Phycisphaerales bacterium | reverse complement strand
ACGGTAATCAAATATAAAATGTAACTAACTTACCCACTCATTTCGTCATAAAGCCACTTAATTTTATAAATGTGTAGTTTCAATAATGGTTAAATAATCATTGACAACGAACCATTGATTAAATTGCCTCGTTTCGTTATAGCACTATTCTTTTCCTCAACTTGCCAAATATATTTTTTTTATTAACCTTTCACTTTTATTTCTATCCAACATATAGTAATTAAATTAAATGCACCAATTAAAACAGCAGATACATGAAATATAGAAATAAAAACTTAAATAAATTAGGTACTTTAGTAAACAGATTAGAACTAAAAAACGATGAGTTATCACATACAGTTGGAGGCAAAAGTGGATCGGGGTGTTATTGTGGCAATTGTGCCGTTGCACCTGATGCCTGTCATCTTTATAATGGTAATATATGTGCATCTTGGCAAGACGACCCAACTTCAACAGGATGTAGCGTGCACGAAGGGCAAACTGTTGAGAAATGTGAATGTGGCTACGACCAACCTAATTGTCTGGTAGCACAGGCAACCTGTGCTTTTTAAAGCCAACTATTAATATCAGTGGTGTTTACATCCACTAATCTATCTCAGATAGGTTTAATGATTTTATCTTAGAAAATCCCTTTTGATTATGTATCCGATAAGTAGAGTTCTGTATTAATTCTTTTTCACGATCGGTTAGATGAAAACTCAAGGAAACTTTAGTCTTATCGTTTAAAGAAAAAACAAAAGGTACAAAAACTAAGTTTGGATAACTGAATGAGGTAATATGTAAGTTGCTCCTTAAAAAGAAATGTTGCAAAGTCTCATTATTTTCCGAGGCCGCTAAAGCATCATTTAACGCAAAAGAAATAATATTACTCGGTTCAAAAATGTTATCCCAACTACTCAATACTCTATCAGAAATTTGAATTAAAACAACTTTATTAACATTCGTACTGATCCAATCTCTAAAATGTTCTAAAAATCGTAAAGTTGTATTTTGCCCTAAATTATCTCGAACACCGGCATCCATAGCCAATAAATTGGGTCTTGATGGCAATATTACAGAAGGCAGTATCAGCGGAAATGAAGCATTCATACGAATGGCCGTTAAAAAATTCAGACTATCCCCCTCCTGTTTCTTAAAAAAGGAGTTAAAGTCAATCATATCAATATCTTGAAATACAATAGGACTATGACGCTCCGTGTCTGCAATATCTGCCTCTTTCATTAAAAATCGTACGGGACGCGAGCAAATTAAAAAACTACGCAAATCTCTCGTAATGGTGGTATTAAAAATAATAGTAGGAATAAGCCCCGAATCCTCCGGAGCTAAATAGCTGTTTATATTTTTTGAATGAAATACATAATTTGTATTGGCATCAAACTCGTGTTCAAATGCATAGCCCCTACCCTGATTATAAGTCTTATTACCAATTTTAAAATCGATCACAGGTCCTAACAAATCTCTAGTAATAAAGGCGGAAAAAATAGGGTTCAATAAGTCTTTACAAACATTATAATAATAACTTTTATCCTGTAAATCAATGGGTTGTTTATTGATTGTTTTTTGTAAAAAAAGTTCCCGGTAATAACTAGCCGCTAACATACCGCCAGAAGCACCATTAATTAAAAAAGTTTTTCTCATTAACTGCCCATGCAAAATACTATCGAGCATCTGCATCGTTGCAAAAGCAAATGCAGCACTCCTATTCCCCCCCCCGCTAATATCGATCAAGTACATATCGGGCTTAGATGATTGTTGCATACGCTTCCAATGTTCAAGTCGATTGATAAATTCTTTCTTATCGTTATCCATATTAGTGGTGGATGCCAACTTATCTAAAGAGCTATGCGTATATAATGGCCAGGTATCGCTCTTATCGTACGCCAATCCAAAAGCTTTACTACTATTTTTTATAATACCTTGATTAACTAAAATACTTATCACAATAAAACATACTATCAGAAGGGGCATTGTCCAATTTCTAAATAATACAGTAATAACACCTGCGGTCGCCATGAGAATAGACATAAACAACAAAGTACTGGCACCCGCAGGTATTTGAAGATAGCGGTTATCTGGGAAAAAACCAACAATCATACCGCCCAAGAAAACGAAGAAAATAGGAATAATAGCCGAAGTATTATATTTAAAAATCGTGTCCCTTATATATTTTTCACTATAATGTTTAGTAGAACGAGGTCGTTTAATTTGCAAGGCTGGTGTGATAATCCATTTTACCTTCAGTTGACTAGGGGAACTTCTATATACATGTTGCACATATTGACCTTCACCTGTAGGAGCATCAGTTTTTTTTATGATTTGTAAATGTTCATCCATACTTTGCCTTTTTTCTACCGTTCGGTCAATTCGTTTAAAATAGGCCACACTAATGGATACAATCAAAATAAAACCGCCCCAAAAACCTATCCCATGTAAAATGTTAATGGTTATATCAACGGGCAAAACCGTATCGTGAATATGTGCATATACTGCTAATTGATAACGAATAAGCAATAGTAGCGGGAGAATAAAATTATTACAACAGTAAACTACAAAGGGGTTTTTGTGAACGGCCAAAAACTCCATATTATCTACGAGCAAAACATAACCAGTTATATTCCAACTTATTATAAAAAAACCAAATCCTGCCCCTAAAATAAATTTACTAAGGAAAGAAACACTGCCCAAATACTCCGGCGAGACAAAAAGATAAACAGCACCATATTTAACTAAAACTTCCTCACCCAGTGCAAGAAAAACAAATAGTATAAAACACGTTAATATTTGCCTTTTGCGAAAAGATAAAATGAAAAGCTGTATGGGAAAACTATAGAGTAAGTTGTTGAAGAACAACCATATTTTATAAAGAAAACGCTTCATAGTTACCTAATAATTATGGAAATAGGCTGATATTGATGATGCCTCCCTCAATATACAAATTTTAATTATTTAGTTATTCGAAAATATAAAAAGAACCAAACTTAAATCCTACTTTTTCTTGGCACTTCAAAAAAAATGATTTAGCCCAGTTTTGAATTTATTATTTTGACTACAGGCTATAAATTCGGTTCCATGAATTTTATCGGCTCATACTTGCTAAAAACTCAGCATTATCTTTAGTCCCTTTCATTTGCTTCAAGAGCTCGTTCATAGCCTCTTCTGTATTCATATCACTCATATAGGTACGCAATAAATCCATACGAGATAGTACCTCTTTATCAAGAAGTAAGTCATCGCGTCTTGTAGAAGAAGCCGTTAAGTCGATAGCAGGGAAAATTCGTTTATTAGATAATTTTCTATCCAATTGTAATTCCATGTTACCGGTACCTTTAAATTCCTCAAAGATAACTTCATCCATTTTACTACCGGTATCGACCAAAGCGGTTGCAAGAATCGTTAAAGAGCCACCGTTTTCAATTTTTCGAGCAGATCCAAAAAATTGCTTAGGCTTTTGCAAAGCATTCGCTTCTACACCACCGCTCAGCACCTTACCACTGGAAGGGGCAACGGTATTATGTGCTCGTGCTAATCTAGTAATTGAATCTAATAAAATGACTACGTCGTGTCCACATTCAACCAATCTTTTAGCCTTTTGTAAAGCAATAGTCGATACCTTAACATGTTTCTCTTCGGGCTCATCAAAAGTAGAAGCTATTACTTCAGCCTTAATACTTCTTTCCATGTCCGTAACCTCTTCTGGCCTTTCATTAATTAAAATGACCATTAAATAACATTCAGGATGATTTTTAGCAATTGCATTGGCTACATCCTTTAATAGGGTAGTTTTACCAACCTTCGGTTGTGCTACAATTAATCCTCTTTGTCCTTTTCCAATAGGCGTAAAAATATCAATTATTCTAGTACTGTACTGTGTCGATGTAGTAAAAAGATTAAGGCGTTCATACGGAAAAACAGGTGTTAAATATTCAAAGGCAACCCTATCTCTAATTTCATCAGGTCTTCTAGAATTAATCGTATGTACTTTTTGAAGCGTGAAATATTTTTCTCCTTCCTTTGGTGGCACTACCGTACATACAATTGTATCACCAGTTTTAAGACTGTTCGCTTTGATTTGCGATACAGGTACAAAAACATCGTCAGGTGAAGACAAATAACTATAATCACTTGATCTTAAATAAGCACTGCCATCTGGCATTATTTCCAATAAACCTTCGGTTTCTATTTCACCTTCAAACTTAACCAAAGGCACATTAGGGACACTGGTAGGTGCTGAATGCTGAACACTATTATTGGATGACACTTGAGTATAATTATTAGGTGGTTGCTTCTTCTGTTTGTAGCTATTATTACTAATAGGAATAGCCACTGGCGTATCTAAATCTTTAGTAATAGCAAAAATAGACTCCGCTATTTTCATAATATCAATATCATTGCTATTGGCAGGCAAGGTGGACGGTGCCCCCCCAACAACTTGCTGATTATCATTATTTTTAGGTACCATCGGCTTCATAACAACTGACTCTTCTGTACCGTTAACAGTAAACGAATTAATAACTTCTTCCTTGCCATTGTCGGTGGCAAAAGATTGATGGTTACTTTGTTGCATAGCTTGAACATCTAAAATTTTATATATTAACGCTTGTTTGTCTAAACCTTTATAAGATTGGATGTTGAAAGATTCCGCTAATTCAGATAGTTCGTTGGCACTCATTTCATTGAGTTGGATAAAATCATAATAGGAATGGGACATATAAGAATAATGAATTAGTTTTTATGTATTTTATTTTAAGGTAACCAGCATGAACGATTAATTGATATACGAAAAAAAGAAGGTATAAGTTTTACAGAGAATCAAAAATAGTAGTTTCTGCACCGGTGGTAATTTGTAATTGATCTGCTTTTTGTATCAAAAAAACCTACTACTAAATTAGGTTAGGATAAATGCGACAAATGGAGTATCAAATTAAACTCAAGTCAAATCTAACGCAATGATAAAATAAATATTTGAGAAATATGATAAAAAGATTAATTATTTTTTACACAATGATGCTATTTTCTTACCGATATCTGCCGGGCTTTCTACAATTGATACACCACATTCAGACATTATTTTCATTTTCACACGAGCCGTATCTTCCGCACCGCCAATAATAGCACCGGCGTGTCCCATTCTTCTTCCTGGCGGTGCTGTTTGACCAGCGATAAATCCAACAATCGGTTTTTTGATACCCCCCGTCTTAAACCACCGGGCAGCTTCTATCTCCATGTTACCACCAATTTCCCCTATCATTACAACCGCGTCTGTATCAGGATCATTTAAAAATAAATTCAATACCTCTTTAGTCGTAGTTCCAATAACAGGATCCCCACCGATACCAACGGCTGTACTAATTCCTAAACCAGCTTTTACTATTTGATCTGTAGCCTCATAAGTAAGTGTACCACTTTTTGAAATCAGACCTATTCGTCCCTTCTTAAATATAAAACCAGGCATAATACCCACCTTAGCCTCATCAGGGGTAATAACACCAGGACAGTTAGGACCGATAAGCGTACACGCCCTTGAGTTCAGATATTTTTTTACCAAAACCATATCTCTTACAGGAATTCCTTCGGTAATACATATAATTAATTTTATATGAGCATCAGCGGCTTCCATAATTGCATCAGCTGCAAACAAAGGCGGAACAAATATGATACTAACATCAGCACCTGTTTCTTGCACCGCGTCAGATACCGTATTAAACACTGGTCTATCTAAATGTTTATACCCCCCCTTAGAAGGTGTAACCCCACCTACTACATTAGTGCCGTACTCAATCATTTGTTGAGCATGAAAAGTGCCTTCACTACCGGTAAACCCTTGCACAATCACTTTTGAATTCTTGTTAAGTAAAATTGACATAAGAATAAATAAATATAGATATTATAGTAAAAAAATGAAAGCGAACGATTAGAATATTCAAACACAATAACCGTATATGACCATTGTGTATATGAACAAAGAAAACCCATGTTTTTGGATTCTTTCAATACTCGCCACAAAGGTAATATTTTATTTGCAAGATTCAAGTAATAAGTACAACTTTTTTTGTTGCACTTAAATATTGCGTTTAGCTAAAAGTGAATTAAAAGATATGACTTTATGATTATGGTCATAAAAAAGTTGACATTCAACGATCTTCTTAATCCACCCATGTTTAAGTATTATCAATTTAGACCGTATAAGCAAGTGTTGCAACACTCAATTTAACTTGGGGTAATTGAAGAAAAATACGCCCACATGCTTCTAAGGTAGCACCGGTAGTAATGACATCATCAACCAATAAAATATGTTTATCAATTAATTGATCACGATCCTGTAAAACAAAAGCGTTTTCAATATTAGCCCAACGATCTAATCTACTCTTCTTTGTTTGCGTACTTGTAAAATCTTTTCGAACAACTCCTGTTAAGCATATTGGTTTTTTAAAAACATTACCAATTCCTTTTGCAATATAAGTAGCTTGATTATAACCGCGTAACTTTTCTTTCTTAGGATGTAAAGGAAGAGGATGAATAAGATCAATATTACTCAATCGTTTAGCATTCAATAATTCACGCCCTAATATTTCGCCAAGATACACGCCAACCTCTTTATTCTGTTTGTATTTTAATTGGTGCAACAATTTTTGAATCATTGATTTTTTAGTAAAATAAAAACCAGCCGTAGCATGCTCAAGCGATAATCGTCCCAAAAATATACGCTCGATAGGATTACCCTCGATGCCAGAAAATTTAGTAGCGGGCAATGCACTTCTGCAAGCTATACAAAGAATCTGTGCAGTTTCTATTTCATCTGACCCACAACCTAAACAATTATGAGGAAAGAACAAATGCAATAGAGAATTAATACAAGGATATCCATAAGTTAGTTGGCTAGTCATGGGATTATAGATTATAAGTAGGTTGGCAAATAACAAACTAGATAAAAAAAATATCTAAAAAGTGACTCCGGAAGGATTCGAACCCTCAACCCTCAGAGCCGAAATCTGATATTCTATCCAGTTGAACTACGGAGCCTTTACAATTACAACAATTTATTTTCATCCTATTTATTTTTGTTGCCTGCTTCGCGTACACAAACAATACGGAGGGTATAAATTCGGCTAAAAATGATTACCGCTCGCAACAAGACAATCGTCCAGCAAATACAACATAAAATCAAATATCTACTGCAAGATACAATTAAATATTTACAAAATATTGAGCCTATTTATTTTTAATATCCGCCAGCATAGGATTATTTAATATTAAAAATAAAAATTCAATCAAAAATAAATTACAATTCAAAAAAAATATATAAATTCGCGTTCGCTTTAGAGACAAAAAAGTTATAATATTTTTATAATGCCACTTTAGCTCAGCTGGTAGAGCAACTGATTTGTAATCAGTAGGTCGTTGGTTCGACTCCGACAAGTGGCTCTTTTGTTATGTGTTTTGTATAGTAAATGGGCAGGTTCCACAAGCGGCCAACGTGAGCGGACTGTAAATCCGCTGTCTTACGACTTCGGGGGTTCGAATCCCTCCCTGCCCACGGATCTGATTTAGTGTTAGCGGAAGTAGCTCATTTGGTAGAGCGATAGCCTTCCAAGCTATAGGTGGCGAGTTCGAGCCTCGTCTTCCGCTCTTTGTTTTTTTATGTTTTTGTGTTGCACAGTTGTTTTCAACGCACGCATCTTGTGCCGTTGTAGCTCAGTGGTAGAGCACTTCCTTGGTAAGGAAGAGGTCGTGAGTTCGATTCTCCTCAACGGCTCTTTACATCTGCAATATTTTTACAAAAAGCATTTTTTGAAATTTGGAAATATCGGTTTTGTTATTTATCTTCGCAAACATATATACTATTCTTTTGAGTTTAAATATTAATTTTTTTATAATCATAAAAACGAATAACAATGTCTAAAGAGACCTTTAAGAGAGAGAAACCCCATGTCAATGTTGGTACAATTGGTCATGTGGATCATGGTAAAACCACCTTAACTGCTGCAATAACAACGGTGTTGTCTAAAAAAGGATTGGCAGAAGCTAAAAAATATGATCAAATTGATGCAGCACCTGAAGAAAAAGAACGCGGTATAACAATCAATACGGCCCATGTTGAGTATCAAACGACTAACAGACACTATGCACATGTGGACTGTCCTGGACACGCCGATTATGTTAAGAACATGATTACCGGAGCTGCTCAAATGGATGGTGCTATATTAGTTGTAGCAGCTACTGATGGTCCTATGCCTCAAACAAAAGAACATATCTTACTAGCACGCCAAGTTGGTGTTCCTAGAATAGTTGTTTTTATGAATAAGGTTGACTTAGTAGATGATTCTGAGCTAATAGACTTGGTTGAAATAGAAGTGAGAGACTTATTGACTTCTTACGGTTTTGATGGTAAAAATACACCGATTATTAAGGGATCGGCAACTGGTGCTTTAGCAGGTGAAGACAAATGGGTTAAGGCTATTGATGAGCTCATGGAGCAAGTGGATTCTTATATTCCATTACCTCCTCGCCCAATCGACCAACCGTTCTTAATGTCTGTTGAAGATGTTTTCTCTATTACCGGTCGTGGTACAGTTGCTACCGGTCGTATAGAAAGAGGTAAAGTTAAAGTTGGTGAAAATGTTGAAATCGTTGGGCTAATAGATCAACCACTTACTTCAACCGTAACAGGTGTTGAAATGTTTAAAAAACTTTTGGATGAAGGTCAAGCTGGTGATAATGCTGGTCTTTTATTAAGAGGTATCGAAAAGAAAGATATCCGCAGAGGTATGGTTATCTGTGCACCAAAAAGTATTACACCACATACAGAGTTCAAATGTGAAGTGTATGTATTAAGTAAAGATGAAGGTGGTCGTCATACCCCATTTTTTAATAAATATAGACCGCAATTTTATTTTAGAACTACTGATGTAACCGGGGAAGTGACACTACCTACCGGAACAGAAATGGTTATGCCCGGTGATAATATAGGTCTTGTGGTTAAATTGATTGCACCGATTGCTATGGAAAAAGGATTGAAGTTTGCTATCCGTGAAGGTGGAAGGACTGTTGGAGCGGGTCAAGTTACTGAAATAATTAAATAATTATCGCGAATCATTTGATATGACACATACCTTTTTTTGTAGGATTTTTTTACAATAAAAAATCCTACAAAAATGGTACCGCGATTCAATGAGACATATTAAAATTACAAAAAAGAGTATTGGAGATACTTTTCGGTGCATACATATTTTTCTATTCATAAATTTATACGGATATAGTTCAATGGTAGAATAGAGGTCTCCAAAACCTTTGATCTGGGTTCGAATCCTAGTATCCGTGCTTATTTTATCTAAAAAAATTATTATCGTTATGAATAAGATGGCAAACTATATAAAGGGAAGTTATATAGAATTATTAGAAAAGGTTAGCTGGCCTACTTGGGATAGTTTACAACAGAGCACGGTAGTGGTTTTATTAGCAACTATTTTAATCACTTTTGTCGTTTATTTCATGGATTTTGCTAGCAGTCAAACACTAAAAATTATTTACTCATTATTAAAATAGGTTCACTATATGTCTGAAGAAAATGTAAAAACACATGTACCTGCACCAAATACTTGGTGGTATGTATTAAGAGTAATTAGTGGAAAGGAAAAAAGTGTTAAGGAATATTTAGATAAGGATATTCTCAAAAACAATTGGGCGGGTGTAGTTAAACAAGTTTTTTTACCGGTTGAAAAAGTGCTTGTTATACAAAATAACAAAAGAATCCTTCGAGAAAAAAACTTTTATCCAGGGTATATCCTTATAGAAGTCAATAAAAAATTATCCAAGGATGATGATATGGTTCAACATATCAATAATATTCAAAATATTATGCATTTTTTAACTGATGGTTCGGGGTTCAGAGGTAATAATTTGATTTCATTACGCCATGAGGAAGTGAATAGGATGCTTGGACGGGTTGATGAAATGAATAGTTTAGAAAACACAAAAAACGAACATAATTTTATTGTAGGCGAAAGTATTAAAATTATTGATGGTCCTTTTAATGACTTTAATGGCACCATAGAAGAAATTAATATTGAAAAAAAGAGGCTAAAAGTTGTCGTTAAAATTTTTGGTCGTTCTACACCAGTAGAAGTTAATTATTTGCAGGTTGAACGAATTACTTAATAAATGCATTGGCTGTCACACCAAATTTTATAAAATACTTTCTTGTAAGCCAACCATCCTGATCAATTAGTTTAACAATAGTTTACTGTTTGTTATGTATTGTCTTTGTTTTTACCTCTATATCTTACAAACCAAGTAAGCCATATCGTTCTTGATAATCTCATGAATATCGGTTGTAAAAAAATCATAAGCACGCCATTGCAAATAAGCCAATAAAAAACACTATTATTTTGCCATGATATACCTAAAATAATAGACCAAGCAACAAAAGTCATTACCGAAAATGCTACGGTAATAGCATAACTAACATAACCCGTCCCATAATAAAAACCAACTTCAAGTTCAGTAGGTTGATTACATATCGAACATCGCTCATACATATCTAAAGTATGTTTTAGATCATAAGGATTTTTATGTGTGTATAAGTTACCTTGCCTACATTTAGGACATTTATTACTAAGGATAGATAGCACGATATAGTTTTCTACAACACGCTTAAAAATACTGTTACTTTTAGACATTCTAATAATATATTTACTTTGTAATTACATCACTCTTAACTACATGCAACAGAGGTAGTTTAATTATAAAAGTACTCCCTATATCAACGGTACTTTCTACTTTGATTGTCCCACCCAGCTTCTGTATAATAGTTTTTGTATAACTCATACCCAAGCCAAACCCTTTCACATTATGTACATTGCCGGTATCGGCTCTATAAAACTGATCAAAAACATGTTTTTGTATTTCAGGAGTCATTCCAATGCCATTATCTTCAATCTCAATAACAATAAAATCCTGATCAATATTATAAGTAGTAATAGTAATAAGTACATAACTAATTGAGTACTTGATTGCATTATCAATAAGGTTGCTCATGACATTTGTAAAATGTGTTTTATCAGCCATAATAAGATCAGCGGTAGCATTGATCTTCCATGAAATAAAACCACTTCTCATCTGAAGTTGTAAAGAATAAAAATGCACAACTTCCCTAAGCAGTTCATGGACGTGGACATGAACTAACTGTAGGGGGCTTTCTTTTTTTTCAAGAAGTGCTAGTTGCAGAATTGTTTCTACATGGTTATTAATGCGTTTATTCTCATCCTTAATAATGTCTATAAAATACTTAATTTGCGTTTTGTTAGATAATACTTTCTCATTATTTAAGGCTTCAACAGCTAATGATATGCTCGCAATGGGCGTTTTAAACTCATGCGTAATATTATTCATGAGACTCGTTTTAATCTCTGATATTTTTTTCTGATTGAGCATCGTCTTAATAGTAAAATAAAAGGCGATAATAATAAAAAAAGTAAAAATAAAAGCTCCTATAAATAACATTTTAATCGATGAAAGCACTTGTTCATTAAAATTATGGACGGTAACACATAAATACCCATAATTGTTATTTAGGTCAATATAATTAGATTCGGTCTGATATTGAATAGTAAATATAAAATTTTTGTTATTGGTACTATCTAAGTAGTGAATTGAAAAACGAGATGTTTGTAATTCAATATTATTATAAGCGCTTGAATTAGTATTGATAATTATAGCAAAATCATATATCAGGTTAGATAAGCCATATTTTACAAATTGATCTTTCAATTTTCTATTAATATCCTCCACACTAAATCTTTTGGATATAAATACGGGTTTCTCATGAATCCAATCCAAAGAATGGGCCGGTATATCGAATGGGGTAAATTTTTTAATATAACTAGAATTAATATAATCTGAAAGTTCTTTAGCTACATCGCTACCACATACTTCTACGCCATGGGCAATCTGCTCTTTTTGTATCTCGATAGAATTCTTTAACCATAAAACCTGTAAAGCAATAACACCTATCAAGGATAAAACGATAAGTACAATAATTAAATAATATACTTTTTTCATGGTTAATAATTATCTATTTAATTCCATAACACTATTGATTATATCTTCTCAATATCTATTCTAACAGAATAAGATGTAGCAAGTGATCAGCACCCTATTTAAACGATCAAAAAATATCATTTTAAGAATATTAAAATTTCAATCGGTATTTCTTTATTGTTGAAGCACACACAAATATTACTAAAATTATCTTAACGGTGCAAGTATTTTTTCAACTTCAGGGATGGTCATTTTCTTTTTAACACTATAATCTTTAACTTGATCATCAGTAATTTTAGTGATACCAAAATATTGACTATTCGGATGCCCAAAATACCATCCACATATAGAAGATGCTGGATACATTGCATAACTTTCTGTTAGGGATACCTTGATATAATCGGTAACGTGTAGTAAGGAAAATAACTTTAGCTTTTCGGTATGGTCAGGGCAAGCTGGATAACCTGGTGCGGGTCTGATACCTTGATAATCCTCTTTAATTAAGTCATTAGGCTCCAGATGTTCATTTTGCACATACCCCCAATAATCCTTACGAACTTGTTGATGTACATATTCGGCTAAAGCTTCCACTAATCTATCTGCTAAAGCCTGTAACATAATTTTACTATAATCATCGTGAGCCTCTTCAAAACGCCTAAGGTGTGGCTCAATGCCTGCGATAGTTACGGCAAAAGCTCCTAAATAATCCTTATCAGGTTTTGAAGTTGTTGGTTTAATAAAATCAGCAAGAGAGAAATTATATTGTCCTTTGCCCTTTTTTGTTTGTTGCCTTAAAAAAAACAGTTCTGTTATAGGCACTTCATTTTCAAAAAGTGCTACAACACCCGCATCGGTTTGCAAGGCTTGCCAAAAACCGATTACTGCTTTCGGTTGTAACCATTGATTGTTCACAATTCGTTGCAACAGACTTTGTGCATCGTTAAATAATTTAGTTGCCTCCCTCCCCACCCTGCTATCAGTCAAAATATCAGGATAATTACCATGCATTTCCCATGTAATAAAAAAAGGTTTCCAATCGATATAGGGTAGCAAGAATGCAATATCTATGTTCGTTAAAACTTTAACTCCTATAAATTTCGGCTGTACTGGTTTATAAATGTCCCACTGACAAGTAAACTTATTGGCAACTGCTTCAGGATAAGATATTAATTCTTTAGTAACCTGTTTATTTTCATATTTCTCTTTAATTTGTTCATACTCTTCTTTAACATTTTTCAGATATGCATCTTTATTCTTTTGCAACAAATTACCTACTACTGTTACGGCTCGAGAAGCATCAACAACATGAATTACGCCATGGTCATATTGCGGTGCTATTTTTACCGCTGTGTGAATACGCGATGTAGTTGCCCCGCCAATCAATAAGGGCTGGGTCATTTTTCGATTTTTCATCTCTTGTGCAATAAAGACCATTTCTTCTAAAGAAGGGGTTATTAATCCACTAAGACCTATAACCGTTACACATTCTTGTTCTGCAGTTTTTAAAATAGTTTCAGCAGGCACCATAACGCCCAAGTCGATAATATCATAACCATTACAAGCCAGTACAACTGAAACAATATTTTTACCAATATCATGTACATCACCTTTAACGGTGGCTAATAATATCTTAATCGTTGCTTCTTTTTTAGCAGTAGTTGTTTTTTTACCAGCTTCAATATAAGGGGTCAGAATAGCGACCGCTTTTTTCATAACACGAGCACTTTTGACCACTTGCGGTAAAAACATCTTACCGGCACCAAATAAATCACCTACCTGCCCCATTCCGGCCATGAGTGGGCCTTCTATTATTTCTAAAGGCGTAGGATACTGCTTTAAAGCATCGGCTACATCTTCGTCAATAAAATCAGTAATTCCTTGTATCAAAGAAAAAGCTAATCGTTGATCTACCGCTTCTAATCGCCATTGCTTTTGTTCTTCTATTTTATTTTCTTTATTTCCTCCGGTGCGTGCCGCATATTCAATCAGTTTTTCAGTAGCTTTATTATCTTGATTATTAATGTTTAAAATCACATCCGTAGAAAGTTTTTTTAGTTCTGGATTGATATGGTCATATATGATTAATTGCCCGGCATTAACAATACCCATCGTCATACCCGCTTTAATAGCATGGTATAAAAAAACGGCGTGCATAGCTTCTCTTACCGGTTCATTACCTCTAAAAGCAAAAGATAAATTACTAACGCCTCCGCTAATAGATACCAAGGGCATTTTTCGTTTAATAATCTCAACGGCTTTAATAAAGTCAACAGCGTAATTATTATGCTCCTCTAAACCGGTAGCAACAGCAAAAATATTGAGATCAAAAATAATATCCTGTGGAGGCATACCGAGTTTATGCACCAATAAGTCGTAAGCTCGTTCACAAATAGTGATGCGGCGTTCAACATTATCAGCTTGACCTTGTTCATCAAAAGCCATAACAATTACGGCCGCCCCTAAAAAAAGACAATACTGTGCCTGTTCAATAAATTTCGCTTCACCTTCTTTTAAAGAAATTGAATTAACAATACATTTCCCTTGAACACATTGTAAGCCCGCTTTAATTATTTCAAAATTGGAAGAGTCAATCATAATCGGTACGCGTGCTATATCGGGTTCACTTTGTAAAAGATTTAAAAAATGAACCATTGCTTTTTTACCATCAATCATGGCGTCATCCAAGTTAACATCTATTATTTGAGCACCGTTCTCTACCTGTTGTCTTGCAACCGATAAGGCTTCTTCAAATAAATTATCCTTAATCAGTCGGGCAAATTTTTTAGAACCGGTAACATTCGTTCTTTCGCCGACATTGACAAAATTAGTATAAGGTCCTATAGTCAAAGGCTCTAATCCGCTCAATTGTAAATAAGCATTGTCTTGGGCTTGCATAGTTAAACTGCTATAACTGATGATTTTTTATGTCGAGGTGTCGCTGATTGAACGACATTTTTAATTGCTGCAATATGATCGGGCGTTGTGCCACAACAACCGCCAACGATATTAAGAAATCCTTGCTCTGCCCAATCTTTGATATGCAGTGCCATTTCGCTGGGTGTTTGATCATATTCCCCCATAGCATTGGGTAGTCCTGCATTGGGATAAGCAGACACAAAACATGTTGCTATCTGACTTAGTCTTTGTACATGTTGACGCATTTCAGCTGGTCCCAAGGCACAATTAAGACCGATAGTTAATGGATGGGCATGCATAACGGACACATAGAAGGCATCCATAGTTTGACCACTGAGGGTTCGTCCCGATGCGTCTGTAATAGTTCCACTAATCATTAAGGGTAAGGGCGGTTGAGCCGTATCTAAAAAATATTTTTTGACAGCATAAATAGCCGCTTTAGCATTTAAGGTATCAAAAATTGTTTCTATGAGCAACACATCTACCCCCCCTTCCACTAAAGCCTTAACCTGCTCATAATAGGCATCAGTAACTTGTTGAAAAGTTACGGTTCTAAAACCTGGGTTATTAACATCGGGGGAAATACTCAAGGTTTTACTCATAGGACCTATAGAGCCTGCAATGTATTTTATTGCATCAGGGTTTTTATCAGTATATCTTTTACGAGCATTTTGTGCACAGGCTACTGCATGAATATTAAATTGATAGGCATATTCCTCCATTTGATAATCTGCCAAAGAAATCCGCTGTGCATTAAAAGTGTTCGTTTCAACGATATCGGCACCGGCTTGGTAATATTGTAGATGAATATCTTCAATAACTGATGGTTTTGTAATGCTCAACAAATCATTATTACCCTTTAAATCTTTTTTCCAGTGAGCAAACTCTTTACCACGGTAATCTGCCTCTTGTAAACGATGCTTTTGAATCATTGTTCCCATAGCACCATCAAGGATTAAAATACGTTCTTGCAAAACTTGTTCTAAATGATTCATAATACGGTTGCAAAACTAAACAATAAAAAGTAAATTTCAGAATATTTAGTTAGGCAGAAAAATGGTGCGTTAGTTACCTTTTATAAAGCCAATTTCAAACTCTTTAAAATAAGTATTTTCTTTTATCTCAATCACCGATTAGCACAGATACCGATTAGCACAGATTAAGAGTAGATTACCCACACATTGTGCATTCTTCTTGTTGCAAAATTTCGGCACAAAATCATCGTACAATTTTAAATTTTAAAGTATTTTAAAAAAAACATATCTTTGCAATAAAATTATCAATTACCCGATTTTTTGCAAACCACCATGCAAAAACCGTGCTATTTTAAAAATGTGCATTTATAAATCGCGTCCATTAAATCCAGCAAATTAAAAACAATAATAACAACAGTAAATTAAAAACAATGAAAAAAATAATGGATTACTCTTTTCTATTACCCATGATGCTCTTGATGTTTACGATTTCTTGCAAAAAAAACACCAATGCAGATGCATACCAGATAAGTGGGAGCGATTTAATAATTGTGGGTGATACGGGTTCTATTTTTCAATCTATTGATTCTGGAGTGACCTGGATCAATAGGAGAATTTCGCCCAATGATAACAATCTTATTTACTCCGCTACTTTTTTAGGACAACAGGGGTGGGCTTTAGCGGATAATTTTAAAAATGGAAGTTATATATACACTACCGCAGACGGTGGTACAACTTGGCAACAAAACTCAGGGTCGCAATGGTTACCATTCCAGCCTGGGTCCCTTGTTTTTCCTTTGAAAATTGCAATAGCTAGTGATGGGTCGGGCTACATGGCAGCCAATGTAGACTATATTGCTGGGCAGCTTTATTATTCTTCACCTGGTTCTTTTGGTACCGGGTGGGTGTTTGTTCCAACACCGAATACTTTTGCACCGCCTCGCCAGTCATTCCTTGTTTTTGTGGCAGTTACTACAACCATTCCCAATCGGGCTTATATAATTGCTGCGGCCAGTTCATCACCCGATACAGCATTTCTTTATGTTACAAAAGATGCCGCCAATAGTTTTATAACCATTCCAAAAGAAAATTATACCGAGCAACCTATTGGTCGTTTATTTACAAATATTCAGTTTGTTAATCCACAAGTTGGATTTATTACTAATGACGATGGAAGTCTGTATAAAACAAATGATAGTGGATATAATTGGACATATATTGCCACACCAGTTACTGGTAATGGCACTAAATTATGGGCTACTAATTTTAGTGATTTAAACAATGGTTTTGCTGTAGGTAGCGAGGAAACAATTTTAAAAACAACTAATGGCGGTACAACGTGGACAGTAGTATATAGTAATCCATTGAGCAATAATAATTTATACTCGGTTCTATATATGAATAATAAAGTTTATGCCGTGGGTGATAGCGGTGTATGTCTTGTTAGCATGAACAATGGTGACGACGGTTTTAATTTTGTATCTGTTAATGGTACTATAAATAAATTATCCAATATTGTCAAGGTAAGATAGATATAGGATATAGCCTCAATCATTTTTTTGAGGTGCTAAGAAAAATAGGATTCTTTTTTGTCTGAATCACGGATTACACAGATTACTAATTGCTCCCAGATAAAACTGGGGGCAATTATTTTTTTGGGGTGGCAGGTTTATCTTTTAAAAAATAAACCTGCCATAATCTTGGAGTCATGGCAGGTTTACCCTACTTTTTTATTCAATTTAATTGTCTTCCGGATAAATCTGGAAGCAATTAATAGCAAACAAAAAAACAAATTTCAAAAAAAAACAATAGCCCTATTTTTTCTAAAATAAACAAATAAAAAAGGGGGCAAGTTTATTTAGTGGGGGGTAAGCCTGTAAAATGTAAATTTAAAAGTAAAAAAAGAGTGCCTAAATAT
>JASGCP010000036.1 GCA_030053995.1 Phycisphaerales bacterium | reverse complement strand
TCGCCTCTGCCCATTTTCGATGGGCACTTCGTTTGCCTTGTTTTGCAACGCCCTTACTCTGAGGGCAAAGGCTATACGCTCAATGGTAATCAATATGAAAGTGAGCTAAGTTACCCACTCTTTTCGTCATAGAGCCCTTGATTTTTATGGGGGGGAATTATATAGGGGGGTAAAAAAATCAATTGCCCCCGGATTTATCTGGGTGCAATGAGTAAAATTCGTGTAATCCGCTTAATCTGTATCATCCGTGATGCAGACACAAAATGACCTTACAAAACAATTGCTTTCTACTACCCTTTAAAATCTCTATGCATTTAAAAAAAATGATTTGGCCATAATTCGCACAATTTTACAGATTACCTTTGTAAGCAATTATGATCATATTCTTCTTTGAGTAAATTTTTAAAAACTGACAACTAATTTATAAGCAAAGGATATATTATCTTTGCACATGGTTATACTTAAAATTTAATTCATCTATTCTACCCAAAAATCGTATTTAGTACCCAATATCTTTACCCCCATGGCAAATAATAACAAAGATCATAACTATAATGATGATAGTATTAAAACACTCGACTGGCGTGAGCATATCAGGTTTAGACCAGGAATGTATATTGGTAAATTGGGAGACGGGGCTTCCGTAGATGACGGTATTTATGTCCTGCTAAAAGAGGTTGTTGATAATTGTATTGATGAACATACCATGGGCTTTGGCAAAGAAATAGAAATAAAAATTGAAAATGGTCGCGTAACGGTTAGAGACTACGGACGCGGTATTCCTTTGGGTAAAGTAGTGGATGTGGTGAGTAAAATAAATACGGGTGCCAAATATGATAGCTCTGTATTTCAAAAAAGTGTTGGTTTGAATGGCGTTGGTACTAAGGCGGTGAATGCACTCAGTAGCTCTTTTATTGTTGAAAGTTATAGAGATGGTAGAGTAAAAAGTGCGACATTTGCAAAAGGTGTTTTGGTGCGGGAAGAAAAAGAAACAACCAGCAAGGAAAAAAATGGAACACGCGTGTCCTTTATCCCTGATGACACCATTTTTAAAAACTATAAATTCTTAGATGAATATGTAGAAAACCAATTCTGGAATTATTGCTACTTGAATACTGGTTTACTGATTAAAGTTAATGACAAGGAATTAATTAGTAAAAACGGACTTTTAGATTTTTTAAATAGAAAAACTAACGCTGATGAATTATGCTATCCTATTATTCATATTAAAGGATCCGATATAGAAGTAGCCCTAACGCATAATCAAGATTACGGTGAGGATATTTTTTCTTTTGTTAATGGACAGTTTACAACACAAGGCGGTACGCATCAACAAGCATTTAGAGAATCTGTTGTAAAAGTTGTTCGTGAATTTTATAAAAAAGATTATGATGCAACCGATATTCGTCAAAGTATTGTTGCTGCGGTTGCTATAAGAGTCCAAGAACCGGTGTTTGAAAGTCAAACAAAAACAAAATTAGGGTCTCAAACTATTTCTGAAGGTGGTGTTACTGTAAAAAAATTTATAGAAGATTTTCTTAGTAAAGAGTTGAATAATTATTTACATAAAAATGTAGCTACCGCTGATGCCCTAAAGAAAAGAATCGAACAGAACGAAAAGGAACGCAAAGAACTTAGCGGTATAAGAAAATTAGCCAACGAACGAGCGAAGAAGGCTAATCTGCATAACAAAAAATTGCGGGATTGTAGGATACACTTGAACGATGAGACACCTGTTAAAAATAAAGAAGAATTTACCCTGTCGCAACAAAATTCTACAATTTTTATTACTGAAGGTGATAGTGCCAGTGGTTCTTTAACAAAAGCACGCCGTGTAGAATATCAAGCAGTATTTAGTCTGCGCGGTAAACCGCTTAATTGCTTTGGGCTGACTAAAAAAGTTGTTTATGAGAATGAAGAGTTTAATTTACTACAACACGCCTTAAATATTGAGGATAGCTTAGACGGCTTACGATACAATAAAATTGTTATTGCTACCGATGCTGATGTTGATGGTATGCACATCCGTTTGTTGCTTATGACTTTCTTCTTACAATTTTTTCCGGAGTTAGTTAAAAAAGGACATGTTTCTATTTTAGAAACCCCGCTTTTTAGAGTGCGAAATAAACAAGAAACAATTTATTGCTTTAATGATGAAGAAAGAAAGAAGGCCATACAAAAATTAGGAACAAAACCAGAAATAACAAGATTTAAAGGACTTGGTGAAATTAACCCCGATGAATTTATTGCTTTTATTGGTCCCCATATTCGTTTGCAACCCGTTGTATTAGAACAAGGTGATCATATTCAAAAACTTTTGGCGTATTACATGGGTAAGAATACTCAGGAACGACAAGAATTTATTATTTCAAATTTGAAAGTTGAAATTGACAAAGAAGAAGAACTTATTAAATAATTTTTTATGAAATATTGGTTTATAAGTTTTGTGTATTTGTGTTATGCACTACCAGTTTTTGCCCAGTCGGACATTTTTCATTGGTCCACTAAACAGTCGGGTGTTTATTATGATGAAGATTATGGTAGTATTATTGAACATCATCTGCAAGCTAACACGGATACGCCGTTGATGACGAAAGATGTGTTTATTCCTGAAGGTCAAAAAGAAAATCTACCAATTAACAATTTCATTTTTTCACCATCTGAAAAAAAGGTATTAATATTTACGAATGCTAAAAGAACATGGCGTTTTAAAGATGTGGGCAACTATTGGGTTTATGATGTAGCCACTAAAAAAGGATTTCAAATTGCACCGCAATTGCCGAATCAATCTTTACGATATGCTCAATTTTCGCCGAATGAAAGAAAAGTAGCTTTTGTATCAGGTAATAATTTATTTGTAGAAGACATCAACACACAAACCGTTACACAGCTTACTTTTAACAAATCAATAACGGTAACAAACGGCTATTTTGATTGGGTATATGAAGAAGAATTTTCGTGCCATAATGGTTTTCAGTGGAGCCCCGACAGTAAAAAATTAGTTTATTGGCAAATTGATGATGCTCATATTCCTGTTTATAAAATGATTAATAATACAGATTCTTTATATCCTTTTACCATCAATTACAACTACCCTGAAGTAGGGGCACCGCTACCAATTTGTAGGGTCGGCGTTGTGAATATAAGCACAACAGAAACGAAATGGATTAAAATACCAGGGAACAAAATGAATAGCTATGTCCCTCGAATGGATTGGATACCTAATAGTCAATCCTTAATAATGCAACAACTCGATAGAAAACAACAGAATAGTATGTTGTATATAGCTAATATGACCGACAATTCGATTCCTGCGGATGAATTTTTGTCTGAAACAGATAGTGCATGGATTGATATTGCACCGGGGCCTTTTTCGCATAACCGAGATAATGGTTATAATCATTTCACTTGGGTTGATAATGGAAAAGCATTTATATGGGCAAGTGATCGAGATGGGTGGCATCATCTTTATTTGTTAGGTTTAGACGCTGATAGTATTACGCTCTTAACCGTTGGTAATTATGATGTTGTTAAAGTTGCCGGTGTTGATGAAAAAGATAGCCTTGTTTATTTTATTGCATCACCCAATAGTACAACTGAACGGTATCTTTATTATGTGTCATTTGCCCATCCGGGTAATCTTACCAAAGTAACACCTGATTCTTTTTGCGGGGTGAATGATTATGATATAGCACCAGATGGACTATTTGCTAAACATTCCTTTTCAAATTATAATACGCGAAGAATAGAACAATGGATTTCATTACCCGATCATCGTGCTTTGGGCAATCAATTAATTAAATTAAATTTAGAAAACCATCGCGTTGAATTTTTTAATGTCTCAATTGATAGTAATATATCGTTGCCTGCTTATAAAGTTTTTCCTGATAATTTCGATAGCACTAAAAAATACCCTACTATTTTTTATTTTTATGGCGAGCCGGCTAGTAGCACTGTTTTAAATACCTATGGTATTGATAATACTTGGCTTTATAATGGAGATAATAGTGCTGATGGATATATCCAAATTAGCATTGATCCGAGAGGTACCCCTGTACCCTTGGGGGCTAATTGGCGTAAGTGTATTTATAAAAAGCTCGGTGTTCAAAATGTTGATGATCTGGCAAAGGCGGTAGCAAAAATCGAACAAGCACCTTATATTGATACAAATAGAACTATTACATGGGGGTGGAGCGGTGGTGGTAGTACTGTTTTTAATTTATTGTTTCGTTACCCCAATTTATTTAAGGCAGGCATTGCTATAGCCGGAATATCAAACTTACTATTATACGATAATATTTATGAAGAGCGGTATTTAGGATTAGTCAGCGATGATCGACAACCGTATCTTAATGGTTCTGCAATGAATTATGTAGCAGGGTTGAAAGCTCATTTGCTCATTGTGCAAGGGACGGGTGATGATAATGTGCATTACCAAAACTTAGAGTGCTTAGTTAATGAACTAATCAAACACCAAAAGCAATTCCAAATAATGGCGTATCCTAATAGAAGTCATGGTATTAGAGAATATGAAGGCACGCGCGAACATTTGTATAATTTGTTTACAAATTATGTTCGGACTTATTGCCCAATGGGTGGTGTTTCAAAAAGTTTTAAATAATTGATAATCATAGTCTTTGTAGTGCACCGATAGCTTGAATTAGGGAATAGGGGGTATTTTTGGGGAAATAAAAAATTTTTTATGAAGATGAGCCCGGCCATAGAGCCCTTCCTCTATGGGCATTTCGGCTATATACTCAATCGTAATCAATATGAAATTAAGATAAACTAGCCACCTTTTTTCTTCATAGAACCTTCTGTTCTATTTTCAATAAGCCGGGGTCAAACTAATTAATGTGCACATTACTCTTCTTGTTGCAACATGCTGTTAATCTTTTATAATACTTATCAAAAGCATTATATCTAATTTCAATTTGAAGATTTTTGGCATCTGACTGCTCTATAAATTCTTCAATTTCTTCTAATATATCTAAGTCCATAAAATCGCATTGAAAAGTGTCGATGATAACAAAAGCCCCATTGGGTATAGATTCCAAATTCGATCGTACTAAGGGTTTGTGAAGAAATGATACATCTTTGCGGAGTTGAAATAAATAATTGTTGTTTTCGCTGATGATTGAAATATTAGCCCTAAAATTGCTCAAGCATAAACAGATGATGCTCGTTACAACACCTAAAGCAATCCCAATTATTAAATTGCTCAACAAAATACTAATAATGGTTACTATAAAAGGAATGATGTGGTAATAATCTTTAGAGATTTCCATTTTAAGTTTACTAGACCGTATTAGTTTATAACCTATAAACATTAAAACAGCTGCAAAAATAGTAAAGGGAATTTTATTAAAAAAAGAAGGCAGGAAAACAATAAATAAAAACATAAATAAGCCGTTGAGGATAGTACTGTATTTAGTTCGTGCCCCTGCGTAAATATTTGCAGAGCTTCTTACTATATCAACGGTTAATGGTAAGCCCCCAATAATAGCACAACAGATGTTACCGATGCCTTGAACAATAAGCTCTCGGTGATTGCTATTGGTTTGTTTGTAAATATCTATTTTATCAATAGCCTCAATTGTTAGAATTGTTTCAAGGGATGTCGATAGCCCTATTATAAGGGCAACCTGCCAAACATGGATATTGTAAATGCCTGAAAAATCAGGATAAGGTAACATGTGCAAGAGCGTAGAAAGATTGCCGAGTGGTGGAATGGTTAAATAGTCTTGTGGATTTATTGGTTGAATATGAAATAGATTAAGTTTGTTAATCATGAGATCGTTAATAATAAAAATAAGTATTCCCAATATCGAGATTACAAAAATACTGATGATGAGTTTTCGTTTTTGTTTTTCTTTATTCCCTAAAACTTCTATTCCAAAAAGCAAAACGAGAACGGTCATTCCTAAAATTATTGAACTCATTGATATATTTTGCGATGCCTTTACAATATCAGTAAAAGTATTACTTAAGGGGGGATGGGTAAATTCTTCAGACCCTTCAAAAGTAGATACGCTTCCTAATAAAAATGGAATTTGTTTAAGAATCATGATAATACCTATTGCTACTAACATGCCTTTGATAATCGTGTTTGGGAAAAAGTAGGCAATGGTTTTAAATTTTACTATACCAAGGATTATCTGAAAAACACCGGCTAATAATAAAGCACAGAGGAATAGCCGAAAGTTGCCTCCGAGCAGACTGAGCGATAACACAATAATAATGCTTAACCCACTTGCCGGTGCGGTGACGATGAATTTATTTTTACTTAATGATCCTACAATAATCCCGCCAATAATGCCGGCAATAATACCAGAGTATAGGGGGGCATTACTGCCAATTGCTAAACCAATGCATAGCGGAATAGAAACTAATGAAACAATTAGTGCTGATAAACAATTATCGAATGCGATATTAATTTTTTTGTTCATGATTTATAAGGTTGGATATAGGTTTTTTAGATGATAAAGAATTGATACTGGTTATATCTTCAATAGTTTTGCTATCCTCGAGTAAAAAATTGCCTATGGCCGTTCGTTGCAAAGATTTGACAAATGCACCACAGTCTAAGGATTGTCCTATATCATGTACTAAACTTCTCATGTAGGTACCCGAAGAACAAGTAACAATAATGGTTATTTCAGGTAATTGTATGTTAGTAATTAATAATTCATAGATCTCAACCTGCCGAGCATCAACAGTAACCGATAGCCCTTTACGAGCCGATAAATATAGCGGTTTGCCATTTTTTTTGATAGCAGAATAAATCGGGGGCTTTTGTGTGATTACCCCCTTGTATTGCTCAAGGACTAATGCTATACAATCCTTAGTACAATGATCAAAGGGGCGTATGTTTTCAATAGGTGTTTCTAAATCGTACGAAGGCGTAGTAGCCCCTAATGTCATGGTTAGTACATAAGTCTTTGGCAATCCTACATACTGACTTATTTCTTTTGTTTTATTACCGGTTGCAATGAGTAATAAGCCGGTTGCTAATGGGTCAAGTGTCCCTGCATGACCTACTTTAGAAATCCCCGTATGGTTTCGTATTTTATTAACAACATCAAAACTTGTCCATCCTAAAGGTTTGTTAACTAATAATAAAGTGTTATTGAGGGATTCAAAACAAGATTTGTTCATTAAAAATATTTGTATATCTAAATTACAAAATATAATGTAACTTGCGTCAGATATTGACCTAGTTTTATGGTTGTATAATATTTCAGAATATTATTTAAAAGACTTAATGAATATGACAGATATTTTTGATGACGAAAATTTTAGGGCTAAGGTATTGCAACACCCCGGTTTGTGTGTTGTTGATTTTTGGGCAAGTTGGTGCGGTCCTTGCAGGTTGATGTTGCCCATTTTAGATCGATTATCCGAGCAATACGATGGGAAAGTAAAAATAGGTAAACTTAATGTAGATGATAACCCCGAATTTAGTGTAGAATATGGGGTTACGAGTTTACCAACAATTATTTTTTTTAAAAATGGTAAAGTTGTAGAGCGATTTGTTGGTGCAATGCCACAGTCATTTCTAGAAAAAAAAATCGAACAAAATCTTTAAAAAATAAGTATTAGCCCTAACATAATATGACTAATTGAATATGAGCATTTAGTTGTTGTTGGTAGCTTATATATCATTTAATCATCTTCAGTTCGTTATACTTGTGTATTATGAAAAAATTAAGAAAAGCTATTTTGTCTGACTGTTTTTATCTGATTGGTAATTAATAAAAATAAATCATTATGAGTTTATCTCCCGAGTTCTTATCCCCTTTGAAAGAAAGAGCTAAGAAAGTAGTCGCTATCGGACATACGCTACAATTTGATTTTGGTGGCGATGATAAAATAACTATTGACGGAACAGGTAGTACTAACGAAATTATTGTGGGTGAGCGAGATGCAGAATGTGTTGTTACGATGTCTTTAGAAAATTTTGAATCCATGTTGTCCGGTAATCTCAACCCAATCACAGCGGTAATGACCGGTAAAATTAAAATTAAGGGGGATATGAGCATAGCACTTAAACTTAAGTCGCTTATATCTTAATATTATCTTTGTATAGCCCAACTAAATCAACTAGCTTTTTAATTCTACCTTGACAATACAGAATCTCTGTTAATGAATCTGCTCATTTACGCTTTATTTTTCTCGCCACTAAAAAGCGATAACTAATTTTTAGGCTATGAGCTATATCCAATTTTTGTTGTAGAATTGTAGGGACCGATTATAATCGTACTTGTCGGTTACAAATTCTATATAAACTCCTACGCTTGCTTGAGCCGCCTTTTGAAGCGCATCTTCTAATTCGCTGTTTGTTAACACCTTAAAAGTGATCCAGTCTTTACAGCCCATAATGCATGGTAATTGGGCGTATTCCCAAGGTGCTAAGTTGTTAAAAAATAGTGCAGTTTTTTCTTTTTTATCTAAAGCTCTTTCTACGGTATAACCTCTATTATTACAACAAAATATAATTGGTTTGACACCGTATCGTCCCATTGTTCCGATCTCCCCCGAAGATATTTGATGCGATCCTTCGCCCGTTACTAATATGACCCTTTTGTTGGGACTAGCGATACAAGCACCTAAGGTTGCTGCCGTAGCCCAGCCAATTGATCCCCAGTTTGTTTGATTAAGATAAGTCGTATTTTCTTGAAATCTTAGGGATGGTAATTCAACAGAACTACTACCTGTTTCAACAACAATAATATCGTCTTTTTTTACAAATTGAATCAACCGGCTATAAAAGGCATCAACAGTTATTTTTTCATCTGGTCGTCCAACAACGCTTGATACAGTTTTTTTAGCTGATACAAATGTATCTTTTTTAGGAAGCTGAGGAATAAGTGCATCTAATAATTCCCGTAAAAAAACACTTGATAGGAGTGTATCACCCATAGCGACAAAATCGGGTGCACAAGTTAAAATATTCCTTGTATCAAGTTTTGTAGAAAATGCAGCGGTGTTAATATCGCTCAGCATTATTTGCCCTAAATCAATCAACAAGTCAGCTGATTCGATATAGTTTGCAACATCAGGGTTTGACAATGCACCGGAATAATAACCAAGATATTGCGGATGGTGTTCCTCTAGTACACACTTGTCTTGCGGTAGTACTGCAAAAGGAACTCCTAATTTTTCTATAAATCCTAGAGCATGGCTATTAAGGTCGAATCGAGATAGATTGATTGATGGCAACACAACAATTTTCTTTGCAGATGTTATTTTATCAAGGATAAATTTTAAAGCCTTTTGTAGTTGTAAAGGATTACTGATATAGATAGCAATTTGTTGATTGTCAACATGTTTATAAGTCAAAGGTGCTTCTGCAATATCAGCTGGTATAAGTATATAAGCTGGTTGTCTTTTTTTAAAACATTCATGAATAACGCGATCCATTTCAGCAACCACATTATCTGTTGTAATAACGGTACTCACACATGCTGCATGGCTAGAAATCAATCTAAAAATATCAAAATCACCATCGCCTAAGCTATGGTGCATTTTTTTTCTTTGCATTTGATGACTTAGTGCTGGTGCCCCAACTAAAGAAAAAACGGGCACATGTTCAGCTTTTGAGCCCATCAATCCATTAAGTGCACTTAATTCCCCAACGGCAAATGTTGTACATAATATTCCGGCACCTTTTATACGGGCGTAACCATCAGCTGCGTAGCTGGCATTGAGTTCATTGACACATCCTATATATCGCAACTTATCATTATGTACGAGTGCATGATCTATAGGAAAAGCATAATCACCCGGTACGGCAAAGCAATCTGAAATGCCTATATCTACTAATCGAGCGACAACATATTCGGCAACATTGGTGGCTTGTGCTACCGTATTGTGTATTTTTTTACCGTCTATAATACTCATAAATTGAACTAATTTTGTATTTAAAGAATATAACTGCATGCAAGTTTAAACTGTAATAGTTTACGAAGTTAACGATATTATTTATCTTGATGCTTTTTCCCCCAATTACCCGTCAGTTAAAATTCGGTTCTATGGGGTTATTTTGTATTAATGCCCCCTAAAAAATAATCATAAAACAATTGCAACAAATTTTTTAACACAACAAAACTTAAAACCACCTGTTTTAATGCTTTTGCAAAGCATCTTTTCGTTTTATGCTTCAAACTTGAAAAACGCCTAATCTCATTTTTTCTGTTGTAGGATGATGATTAGCCATTGCTATGCCTTCACTAATATATCTCCGTGTTTCTTTAGGGTCAATAATTTCATCTATCCACAAATGGGCTGCCGCATAAATTGCCGTTGATTTTTTTTCGTATTGGTTTGTAATATCTTGTAAGATTTGTTTTTTAGCATCCTCGGTAGGTGCTTGTTCTGATGCTTTACCAGCTTGTATTTGTAATAGTGTTTTAGCGGCTTGTACACCACCCATAACAGCAATTTTTGCAGATGGCCATGCAAAGATGAGGCGTGGATCATAAGCTTTACCACACATAGCATAATTGCCCGCTCCATAGCTATTACCAACGATAATGGTGAATTTTGGAACAACCGAATTGGCAACTGCATTAATCATTTTTGCACCGTCTTTAGCAATACCTGCGTGTTCACTTTTGCTACCAACCATAAACCCTGTAACATCTTGAAAAAATATAAGGGGTATATTTTTTTGATTGCAATTAAGGATAAATCGTGCAGCTTTATCTGCACTATCATTATATATTACCCCCCCCATTTGAATCTCTCCTTGATTTTTTTTTGTGTTTATTCTTTGATTAGCAACGATACCAACAGCCCACCCATCAATACGAGCGTAGCCACAAATAATCGATTTTCCGTATTCCTTTTTAAATTCATCTAACTCGCCTTTGTCAACAATACAGGTCAGTAAATCGACCATATTATAGGGCATGATGTTATCGGGTTGCATGATCTTATAAATCTTTTCATGAGCGTGGTCAATAGGCGGGTAGCTATTCGTTCTACTAAAACACACTTGTTTATGAGGCGATGATAAACTGCCCATAATTTTCTTTACACGGTCAAAACATTCTTGTTCTGTATTAAATTGATAATCGGCAATACCGCTAATAGCATTATGCGTATGTGCACCAGCTAGAGTTTCAATATCGATATCTTCACCAATGGCCGCTTTTACTAAAAAAGGACCAGCTAAGCAAATCGATCCCTTGCCCGTAACCATGAGCACTTCATCGCTCATAATTGGCAAATAAGAACCACCGGCGACACAGGGTCCTAAAACAACGGCTATTTGCGTAATACCCATAGCACTCATCTTGGCATTATTTCTGAATACACGACCAAAATGTTCTTTATCTGGGAATATCTCATCTTGCATATTGAGAAAAACTCCTGCACTATCCAATAAATATATAATCGGCAGGTGATTATCCATGGCTATCTCTTGCATGCGTAGATTTTTTTTTACCGTCATAGGAAACCAGCTTCCTGCTTTTACCGTAGCGTCATTGGCGACAATAATACACTGTTGCCCTGAAACATATCCAATACCTGCAACGGTACCAGCTGCCGGGCAACCACCCTCTTGCGCGTACATATCAAACGCACAAAAAGAACCAATTTCCATGAAAAATGAACCTGTGTCAATGAGGTAAGCAATCCGCTCGCGTGCAGTCATTTTGCCCATCTGTTTCATTTTTGCTATATTTTTTGCACCGCCCCCCTCTTGTATAATAGATAGTAATTTTTGGTGTTCTTGCGTTTTTGTCAATAACCAAGGTTGAGTATGTTCCATAACAATTATATTTTAAAAATTACTACACAGGTTTATTTGATCATGATACTTTAATTCTGTTAAAATGTTGTTCAATAAGCTGAAGTATTAAAGTAATTTGCGAAGGTATCAAAATTATATTATTTATTGAGCCGTTATATAGTTCATGATAAAACTACCACCACGCTAATGAATTCTTATTGCAATAATTAAAGGATATTATATTTTCTTAAAATTAGGCAACGGTCCTGTTCTATAGAATTATGTATAATTTTAAAAATCTTATTATGTCAGCACTTCAAAATACAGAATATTATTTTTTGAAATAATTAATACCATTTATAAATAGAGGCATATTAAGATTTCCATCAATATTTTTAAAGGTACTTGCGGTTACGCGTTCATTATGCCCCATTTTACCAAAAATTCTACCATTAGCTGATAATACGCCCTCGATATTAAAAGTTGATCCATTAATATTGGCACGATCAGTACAAGAGCCATTGATATTACAATATTGCGTTGCAACTTGACCATTTTTAATCAGTTGGGTAATATTTTGTTCGGTATCCATGTACCTACCTTCGCCATGAGAGATAGGAACAGCAAACACGCTACCGGGTTTGATGTTGTGTAGCCAAGGGGAATTTGTTCGAGCAATTTTTGTGTAAGCAATAGTTGACAAATGTTTTCCAATAGTATTTTTAAACAAAGACGCGGTTTGATTTCTTTTTGGATCAATATTACCATAAGGTAAGAGCCCAGATTTTACAAGTGCTTGAAATCCATTACAAATACCTAATAGTAGTCCTTCTCTATCCAAAAACTGATGAATGGCTTGAGCCACTGATTTATTGTGCAGTACGGTAGCAATAAATTTACCGGATCCGTCCGGTTCATCACCAGAAGAAAAACCGCCGGGTAGGACAATAATATGTGCTCGTTGGATATGATCGATTAAGATGCCAATTGATTCTAATATAGCTCGTGAATTTTGATTTCTAAAAACAAATGATTGTGTTGTACCGCCGGCGATTTCGAGTGCTTTTAAAGTATCTAATTCACAATTGGTGCCTGGAAAAATAGGGACAAAGCAACAAACATCTTCTACTTTTGTTGACGCACATAAAGCATGTGTTGAAATTGATGGTATAGAAACAGGCTCTTTTTCTAAATCATTATTTTTTGAGGTATCTATGAGACTATGATAAGCTGGCGAAAATGGAAAAATATCTTGAAATACGGAAAGGCTAGCCTTGATTAATTGATTCAAACTAATCACTTCATGTCCAATACGAATCGATGCTAATGGATCTGCTACACTTTGCACACCGGGCAAAGTATCTACGCATTCTAAACAAGTTTGTCCTAATAAAATTGCATGTTTATAATCTAAGGCTTCAGATGATTCAACAATAATAGAACCAATTTGATTTTTAGTAAATAATCGATCTTTATGGTTAGCAACAATATCTTGGTTCATTACAAATCCTATATTGTTACCAATGCACATTTTAAATAATCCTTCTGCTATACCGCCATGCTCTAATGCATAAGCGGCAACAATTTTTTTTTCAATAATATGTTGGTGAATAAAGTTAAAATTATCAATCAACACGGTATAATTCGGTAGGTAATCTGTATGATTAATAGGATGTTCAATCAAATACACATAATTACCGGGGCGATTGGTTGCCGTGTTAGGCACTTTAAATTCAGGAGATATAATTTGGTGAACAGATGTTGCTTGAAAAGCAAATGAAATAAGTGTAGGCGGTACATTAATGTTTTCAAAACTGCCACTCATACTATCTTTTCCACCAATAGCGGGTAGGTTAAATTTTTTTTGTGCATTAAAAGCACCGAGTAAGGAACAAAAAGGTTTACTCCATTTAACCGGATCGTCATTTAGCTTTTCAAAGTATTCCTGAAAAGAAAAACGAATGTTATCAAGCGTACCGCCTGATGCTATAATTTTGGCAACAGATTCCACAACGGCATAAGCACCGCCATGAAATGGTGACCAAGAAGCAATGGTTGGTTGAAAGCCAAAACTAACAAGACTGCAGGTTGTTGTATTACCCGGCACAGGAAATTTCTGAATAGCACATTGCGTTGGTGTCAGTTGTGTTTTTCCACCTAAGGGCATCAAAACGGTAGTACCACCAATCGTACTATCAAAAGTATTAATTAGCCCATTTTGCAAAGCAACATTTTTATCTTTAATGTGCTCGAGCATAATTTGTTCTACTGATTGTTTATCAAACAATGCCTTTTGTTCGGCTGTTAAAACAAATGGGTTAGGAATGAAGCTATTCTGGTTAGTTATAAATGGGTCTTTGACTACTACGCTAGCTGTCTGTGTAGCACCATTTGTATTTAAAAATGAACGATCCAGAGAAAGAACGGGTTTGTTTTTCCAAAGCATCACTAATTGAGGTTCTTTGGTTACACAACCTATTTCTGTACAGGCTACATTTTCTTCATTACAGCAGTCTATAAAAAAATCTTTATGCGTTGCTTCAATAACAACGGCCATACGCTCTTGCGATTCACTGAGTGCAATTTCAAGAGGGGTCAAATTATCGTACTTTAAAGGTATTTTATCTAAATATACCCGAATCCCGTCACAAAGTTCACCTACAGCTACTGTAATGCCACCAGCCCCAAAATCATTACATTTTTTAATTAATCGGGTTAGTTGAGGATTTCTAAATAACCGTTGAATTTTCCGCTCTGTAATAGGATTTCCTTTCTGTACTTCAGCACCGGCAGTTTCTACTGATGATGCGTCTTGTCCTTTTGAAGATCCAGTAGCCCCGCCAATACCGTCTCTACCGGTTTGACCACCTATTAATAAAATGATATCGCCTGGTTGTGGCTCTGCTCTAACGACATGAGCCATTGGTACGGCTCCAACCACAGCCCCTACTTCCATTCTTTTCGCCTTATAGCCTTCGTGATAAATTTCTCTTACTAAAGTCGTTGCCAATCCAATTTGATTACCGTAGGACGAAAAACCATCCAACGCTAATTGCGAGATCATTACTTGCGGTAATTTATGAGGCAATGTTTTTTCGATAGATTCTGTAATATCACCTGCACCCGATACTCTAATTGCTTGATACACAAAAGAGCGACCGCTCAATGGATCACGAATAGCACCGCCTAAACAGGTAGATGCCCCCCCGTAAGGTTCTATTTCTGTAGGATGATTATGTGTTTCATTTTTAAACTGCATTAACCATACTTCATCTTTTCCATCATGATCCACTATCACTTTAATACTACAAGCGTTAATTTCAGACGAAATTTCTAAATCCTCTAAGTATCCCTTTTTTTTAGCATATCGAGCATACAAGGTTGCCATTTCCATTAATGTCAGTTGTTGCTCTTCTCTACCAACTTCTTTTTTAATAGCCAACAACTCGTGATAGGCTTGCTGTATTTTTGTATTAATGAGCCCCTCTTGAAATTCGATTTGTTGTAAATGCGTTAAAAAAGTTGTATGTCTGCAATGATCAGACCAGTAAGTATCTAAAGCTCTTAACTCCAATTCGTTTATAGCACGCTTCTGTTGCTCATAAAAATAAGTTTGTATCATTTGCAAATCTTCGATAGAGATAGATAATTTATATTTTTTAGCAATGCGAGCAAGTACATCTTTGTTTGCCGAATAAAAATGATCAACTATAGGTATTGGTTGTTCTGATAAAAAAGATGATTGACTTAATTGAAATTGTACTTTTTCTCGTGACTCTACGGTATTGATATAGTACTTCTTAATTTTTATTAGGTCTGCTTGACTAACACCTTCTATAATCAGTGCTTTAGATGTATAAACGGGCTCAACAAGATTTGGGTCTATTAATTGCAAACACTGCATGGCACTATCAGCTCGTTGATCATACTGGCCGGGTAAGTATTCATACGCAAAAAATAATTCATTCTGTTGAATATACGGTTCTATAACAACGGACACCTTGGTACTTGTTTCAATTAAATCAACAACTTGAACACGATCCGTTGCTGATTCTGAAAAAATAGTGTGTAAAGATTGTTTGAGTATATTTTCAGGCAAAGAAACATGATAGAGATTGAGTAGTTTAAGATTCCGTATAGTTGGTATTTGTAAAAAATGTTTGATATGATTCAGTATCTTCTGAGCGTCAATTTGAAATTCCTTTTTTTTTTCTACAATAATTACACGCGGATGATTCATAGTTAAAGGCAATTAAAAATTTTATCTATTTCCTGCACAACAAGGTTCCTATGTTTGCCGAGTATGGTTATATGTCCCATTTTGCGGTTGTGTTTTTCTTCTCTTTTCCCGTACAAATGACAATAAGTATTATGCGTATGATGCGTAGCGAAATAGCGTTTTGCTTTTTCGGTATGTTGTCCCAAAATATTAACCATGCCAGCAGCAGGTACTAACAATTCGCTGTTACCAAGTGGCAAACCGCAGATAGCTCGAATGTGCTGTTGAAATTGCGAGTAACTAACGGCCTCAATAGAAAAATGCCCGGAGTTATGCGGTCTTGGTGCTAATTCATTAAATAAAACTTTGCTACCTACAACAAAAAATTCAATGGCTAAGGTACCCACTAAATCCATCTGTATCATAAAATTAATAGCCGTTTGCGTAGCGAGCTCTGTAGTCTGATCGCTAATATGAGCGGGTACAATTGTTTTGTGCAAAATGCCGTTGCGGTGTTCATTTTCAGCTATGGGTAGCGTAATAATTTCATTTTGTGTGTTTCTGACAACAATAACTGAAATTTCTTTTTCAAAGTGTACAAATGCTTCAGCGATACACTTTTGCTCTTTTACTAAGGCTTCTGCTTGTTGCAAATCAGCTTGATGTTTAATTAAAACCTGTCCTTTACCATCATATCCTTGCATGCAGGTTTTTACAATAAAGGGGTAGCCCAGTTCTGCGGATGCTTTTTCAATATCCTGCATAGTACTAATTGGTAAAAATTTTGTAACCTGACCACCATTTTCTTGAATTGTTGTCTTTTCTATAAGCCGATGTTGACTAATTTTTAAGGGTGTTGATCCTTGTGGAATATACGCTTTACAATTATTCTGAAGGTATTCAATTGTTGCAATAGGGATATTTTCAAACTCATAGGTAATGACATCGCAAATATGAGCAAATTCGTCAAGTGCTTTTTTATCGGTGTAGTCGGTTGTTTTAAAATAAAAATCAGCTACATATTGAGCAGGGCAATAATCTGTGTTTTCAAGTACGGCAATGCGATAGCCCATTTCTTTAGCAGCAATCGCCATCATTCTTCCTAACTGCCCCCCGCCTAAAATACCAATTACAGAATTGGGTAAAATGATTTGTGCCATATATTATAATTTTTGACGCAAGACTTCCTCTGTTTGATTATGTCGATATTCCTTTAGTTTATTAGCTAAAACAAGATTTTGTAAAGCTAATATCTGTATTGCTAATAAGCCTGCATTAATAGCACCAGCGTTGCCAATCGCTACGGTAGCTACGGGAATACCTTTGGGCATTTGTACGATTGATAATAAAGAATCAATACCATTGAGTGTTTTTGACTGAATGGGAACGCCAATCACTGGTAAAATGGTGTTTGCTGCCATCATACCCGGTAAATGGGCAGCACCGCCTGCACCCGCAATAATGATCTTAATACCTCTTTCGACTGCTTCTTGTGCATACTGAAATAGTAGTTGCGGGGTACGATGGGCACTAACTATTTTTTTTTCATAGGATACAGAAAAATTATCCAAGATGGTACAGCTATTTTGCATGGTCTCCCAATCAGATTGAGAGCCCATGACTACGCCAACCAAAATAGGTGCATTCATCATTTTTTTTATGTAAAGTTAAGATAGTTTTAAGATTATTAAATATTTTAACAAAAGCACTACCGTTATTAAAACGGCTCTATGACGAAATGAGTGGGTAAGTTAGTTACATTTTATATTGATTACCATTGAGGATATAGGTAAAACGCCCTCAGAGGAAGGGCGTTGCAAAACAAGGTGAACGAAGTGGCTATCGAAAATGCACAGAGGCGAATATATCAAAGAAAGCGAGTGGTGGCGATGCTAAAATTGTAAAGAA
>JASGCP010000163.1 GCA_030053995.1 Phycisphaerales bacterium | reverse complement strand
CAAAAAAATCGGCTCTATGACGAAAAGGGTGGGTAAAATATTAGAAGTTTGATGATTTTAAATTTGGTGTTTTATAAGGTCATTTTTCTTTCTTTTGTCTTGATACAAAAGAAAGAAACAAAGAAAAAATCAAGCCTGCAGAGTAAGGGCTACAAAACTACGGCTCACTTCGTTATCGAAAATGAATGGCATCGGATATACAGAAAGCGATTGGTAGCGATTTGGTATTACTTGCTTCCACCTTTACGATTGTTGCATCGCCACCACTCGCTTTCTTTGATATATTCGCCTCTGCCCATTTTCGATAGCCACTTCGTTCGCTTTGTTTTGCAACGCCCTTCCTCTGAGGGCGTTTTGCCTATTCCTCAACGGTAATCAAATATAAGATGTAACTAACTTAACTTACCCACTCATTTCGTCATAGAGCCAAAATATCTTTTATTTTTTTCTATTGCGTATTGAAAACGAGTTTTCATCTCGATCTATTGTATTCACTAATTGTCCTAATGCGTCAACTTCTAAGATGATTGTATCACCAGCCTGTAGCCATTGTTCTTTAAAATTGGGGTCTTTACTTTTTGCAGTTCCATTGAGTTCCAAAAAACAGCCTGTACCAACGGTACCGCTACCAATAATATCACCTGGGTAGAGTGTTACACCATAAGAAGCTCTTTCTATTAATTCAGCAAAAGTCCAATTCATATCTTTTAAGTTACCGGCACTTACTTGAACACTATTAACAAAAGCCTTCATATTCAAATTCCATGATTTTCCAACATGATTTGGATGACAGGGAACTTCAAAAGTTGCTAAGCTGTCTAAGGTAATTAAAGTTGGACCAAAAGCAGTAGCAAAATCTTTACCTTTTGCTGGTCCTAAGTTTAGCAACATTTCTTCCATTTGCAAAGTTCGTGCACTCAAATCGTTCATAATCATCAAGCCCGCTATATAGTTATCAGCATCTTCAGCCGGCACATTTTTACATTGACGATTAATAACAATAGCCACTTCTAATTCAAAATCTAATTTTTCAAAATGATCGGGCATACAGATAACCTTACCTGGTCCTTGTACTGAATTATGATTCGTAAAATAAAAAACAGGATATTGATCAAATTCGGGTATCATCGGGAGATTCCTATTTCTTCGAGCATTGGCTACATGTTCTCTAAAAGCATAACCATCCCTTGTAGAGTTGGGCATTGGAACTGGGCACAATATTTGTACATCATCAACTGCTATACCTTTTTTATTCGTATAGGTCCCTTTTAATAATGATTCATGAACTAATTGTGCTATATTTATAAAATCATCCCAATAGTTTAAAAACATGCTCATTGTTGCCGGCAATTGAGGTTGCATATCATCAGCATCATATAAGTAACCCTTGTGGTAAAAAGCTAATTGGTCATGTCCATCTTTCAAATAAGAGATAAGATTCATAGATATAGAGCATTGATAAAACTATCGATTTTATTTTTTTTCGTGAGCATCTTCTTCGATACTACTTAAATTGGTAGGATTGATAACGGTTGGTTTTAAATCATCGCCAATTAATATTTCCTCAACTTTAGGTAGTTCTTCTATAGAATTAATACCAAAATAATCCATGAAAGATTGAGAAACACTATATAAAATAGGATGACCCGGTATTTGTTCATTTCTACCGGATATAACAATAAGGTCCTTTTCTAAAAGTTTTTGCACACTATAATCGCTGTTCGCTGCTCTAATATTTTCTATTTCACCCTTAGAAATCGGTTGTTTATAAGCAATAATAGAAAGTGTTTCAAGTGCCGCATTTGATAGTCTTTTTAAGTATTTATCTTTATTAAGCAACGATATGGTCTTATAAAATTGCGGTTTAGTAAGAAATTGGTAACCGCCCCCTACTAACTGTAAAGAAAAAGAATAAAAATCTGATTGATATTTTTCTTTAATTGTATCAATACAGCCTTGCACCTGCTGTTGTGTTACTACTACTGCATCATCCTCGTCTTCCGGCACGGGTGTACTTTGAAAAATTTGGTTTAAGACATCTGTTATAAATGTAGTAGCGAGTGGCTTCTCACTAGCAAAAACAAGTGCTTCAATATGGGGTATCATTACAGAAGATTCCATAAAAACTACGATTGTAAAGAAACGGCACCACTAACAATTTCACTAAGCTCGGTAGTAATGGCTGCCTGCCTTGCTCGGTTATAGGCGATTTTTAAAACTTTTAATAATTCATTGGCATTGTCACTTGCTTTATCCATCGCTGTCATTCTTGCACCGTGTTCACTAGCAAGTGCTTCTAATACTGCTCTATAAACTTGTACCCTTAATAATTGTGGAATTAATTGTGCTAATAAATCAGTTGAAGAGGGTTCTACAATATATTGATGATGACCTGAATATTGATGATGACCTGATAATTTCGACTGTTTGGTAGGTACTGGTAAGCTAATGGGCAAATAAGGTGTTACAACAAAATTTTGAGAGGCGGCATTTTTAAAATTACTATATACAAGATAAACGGCATCAAATTGTCCTTCTTGAAAGGCATTCATAATCTTATTTGAAAAATCTTGGACTTTGTTAAACTGAGGGTTCTGCAATAGATCACGATAGGTAGCATCAGTGGCATAATTGGACTTTGTAAGTGATTCCCAGCCTTTCTTACCAATATTCCAAACTGTAACCTGTCTTTTTTTCTGTTGTTGTGCAAAATGTTCGTCGATATATGACTTAGTTAATTTTATTAAATTATTATTATATGCACCACAAAGACCGCGATCGCTTGTGATAAGTACAAATAAAATATTGTTAGTTGATTTTTTGGGTGCTACCCAAGATAATTTAATGGTGTCATCGATGTCGTCCATCGATAGCACTTCCGTTAGCGTATCATGTAGGTCTTGAAAATAGGGGCGCAAATGAATAACGGCGTCTTGTGCACGCTTTAATTTAGCGGCACTAACCATTTTCATTGCTTTTGTTATCTGCTGACTACTTTGTACACTTTTAATACGATTGCGAACTTCTTTAAGCTGACCCGGCATAAAAAAACTAATTATTAAAATGCAAAGCTAATAAAAATATAGGCAAATACGACTTTATTTTTCAAAATTAAACAGTAAACTAATTATATTACTGTGAACAGTACACAACTAAGCAAATGAACTATTGTAGACGCAGGCTACTTCTTTACAAACACAAGGCGAAGTACAAATATGACATTTTAAGTTAGTACTACTTTTACCACCAACTAACTTACTTTCAGCCCTTGTTAATAGAACCTAAAACAATTGATTTTTGTTTCATTTTTTTAATCTTTTTTTGAATAGAATCTAACAAAATGAGTGAATAATTTTTTATTTTAAAATATATTATCGATGTTATTAAGCCACCTATATAGGTGGCTTTTTTTATGCTCTTTCAAAATATAAATTACAAGCTAATAGCTACAAAACGCACTAAACAACCTTTTTGTCATGCTACTAAAAATAATCACTTGCTTTTTAACTATGGTGTATTTTTTTGTCCTATATATAGTGGCTTGTAATTAATTTTATTTACTTGTATAAATCAATATTTATGGAAAATAAATTGCAAAGTATCGGTATAACTTTAAAGCGACAAGAATTAAAAAACAGTCAATTAAAAAACCTTACTGGAGGTCGCAAAAGAAAAGTTTGTGGTGATAATGATGTTTGCATTACTCTAAGTGGCGACCGAAATACATGTAACTTTTTTGAGGATATAAAACTTGGTCACCGTGTTTGTTATTCTACTGGTAAATATCCTGCTGAAGACTATGGAGACGATTGTCATCCACAAGCACGATGTTATTGTGGTGCACCAGATTTTACTGGGCATTTGTGTACTTAATCGCTGGTAAATTATTTTTGTCATATAGAACCATCAAAAAATCAATAGCCCTCATATTTATATGGGGGCTATTGATTTGTGTAATCAAAAGCCCATAGCTATTGATTTGAAAGATGCAAAACAATATGAGAATGCAAAAAAAAAGGTCAATTTTATTTTGTGGGGAGTAAGACTGTAAAATGTAAATTTTAAAGTAAAAAAAGAGT
>JASGCP010000035.1 GCA_030053995.1 Phycisphaerales bacterium | reverse complement strand
CCTTGTTTTGCAACGCCCTTCCTCTGAGGGCGTTTTGCCTATATCCTCAACGGTAGTCAAATATAAAATGTAACTAACTTATCCACTCATTTCGTCATAGATCCAAAAAAGATTTAATCTTATAAAATTTCAATGTAAAAATTTGCAATAAATAACATACCTTTATGCTCTTTATTACATTCAATTAACCTTAAAAAAAGCACAATGGATACAAGTAAAATGATCAAAGCTTATTGCTTAAAAACCAAAGAGAAAAATGTACCAATGCACGATGCTATTATTAATAAAACTGCTAAGGGTGGCTATATAGCTTTAGGTAATGATGGCAAAGGAAATAAAATGTCTGCTATCTTGGGCGAAGAAAAAGCCCTACAAGCTATTAAAGACGGGGTAGCAAAACAAGGTTTTTAGAACAACATCGTTTTATTAACTAGTTTTGATTAAATGACATGAGTTATAAAAAAGAAATAGACAAGCGTAAAACTTTTGCCATTATTTCTCACCCTGATGCCGGTAAAACCACACTAACAGAAAAGCTATTACTTTTTGGTGGTGCTATTCAAACGGCGGGTGCCGTTAAAAGCAATAAGATAAAAAAACACGCCACGAGCGATTTCATGGAAATCGAACGACAAAGAGGCATTAGTGTTGCTACGAGTGTCATGTCATTTGAGTATAAAGACTTTCTTATTAATCTATTAGACACACCGGGACATAAAGATTTTGCAGAAGATACCTACAGAACTTTAACGGCGGTTGATAGCGTCATACTTGTTGTTGATAGTGTTAATGGTGTTGAGGAGCAAACACGGCGACTAATGGAAGTGTGCCGTATGCGTGCCATTCCTGTAATTGTGTTTATCAACAAAATGGATCGAGACGGTAAAAACCCTTTTGATTTATTAGAAGAGATAGAGAAAGAGTTGAAAATTGAATTACATCCAATGACATGGCCTATTAACAGTGGTAAAGACTTTAAAGGCGTCTATGATATTCATAAGAAAAATTTATTATTATTCTCGGCTAATACAAAAAATGAATCTGCCATTCAGATTGACACCTTAGCTTCGGTTACCTTAGAGCAACAGGTAGGACAAAACAATGCCTTACAGCTAAGAAACGATGTTGAGCTTATCGACGGTGTTTATGGGCATTTACAATTTGATCAATACTTACAGGCTCAAATAGCACCTACTTTTTTTGGCAGTGCCATTAATAATTTCGGCGTAAAAGAAATGTTAGATACATTTGTAGAAATTGCCCCAACGCCTTTACCAAGACAAACAACGCTTAATTTAGTTGAGCCTGTGGCGGATAAGTTTTCGGGATTTATATTTAAAATCCATGCAAATTTAGACCCGAAACACAGAGACCGTATTGCTTTTATGCGCGTATGTAGTGGTAAATTCATGCGCAATACCTATTACCATCATGTTCGACTGAACAAAGAAATTAGGTTTTCTAATCCTTATTCGTTCTTAGCACGAAATAAGGATATTATAGAAGATGCTTATCCTGGAGATGTAGTTGGACTTTTTGATACGGGTAATTTTAAGATTGGCGACACCCTTACCGAAGGAGCTAATTTTTATTTTACAGGTATTCCTGTCTTTTCACCAGAAATATTTAAAGAATTGGTGAATAAGGATCCAATGAAATCTAAACAATTAGATAAAGGAATTCATCAATTAATGGATGAAGGGGTAGCACAATTATTTACACAATTTGGGGACACTAAAAAAATTATTGGCTGTGTAGGGGAACTACAATTTGAGGTTATTCAATATCGGCTCTTACACGAATATGGTGCTACTTGTGAATTTAATCGTCTGCCATTTTATAAAGCATGCTGGTTAACAGCAGAAAATGACGATATTGTTAATCAGTTTTTGCAGTTTAAACAAACGAATGCAGCGAAAGATAAAAAGGGTAACCCTATTTATTTAGCACAAAGTGAGTGGTTCCTCAATACTGAAATAAAAAACAATCCTAAAATTCAATTCCACTTTTCTAATGAAATATTAGATGCGTCTGTATCTAATAATAACTAAACAAAAAAACGGGTTGCAATTTTCGGGGGGCTAAATTATTAAGGGCTCTATGACGAAATGAGTGGGCTTAATTAGTGGTTAATGATTAATTAGTTATGGCTTACCAATATTCTCTTACTATTGTTACTACTGTCCTATCGCTACCGTTCGCTTTCTTTGATATATTCGTTTCCGCCCATTTTCGATGGGCACTTCGTTCGCCTTATTTTGCAATGCCCTTCCTCTGAGGGTATTTTAGCTATATGCTCAATGGTAATCAATATGAAATTGAGCTAAGTTACCCACTCATTTCGTCATAGAATCACAAATAATTACTCACACTTTTCGTCATAGAGCCATTTTTTCTTTATAATGAAAAGATATGGCTGATTTTATGCGTATTGTCTTGTCAATATTGTATCAATTTCATTAATTATTTTATCGCCATTTTGGTTATCAAGTGTTGTGAGCCTATACTCATGATATAACTTTAAAATATTCATTTGTGCATCTTTGTCAAGAATTGCTAAGTTAAGCATGTGCCCTTTGTTGATGTCGTTTGGTTCAAATTTTTGCAATCCGTTGCCGTATTCTCGGCTATTATCGTCAAAAATTTCTTTAGCGGTCTCTGTTAACAGATAGGCAAAAAGTAAGTCAATATGAATTTCGCCAAACAAATTTCGTCCCTTAGGATAAATACAATGGAAAGATGTTAAATTGGCAATATTGGCTTCATTTCTAATGAACCGTAATCCTGTTCTATTAAAAACAGAAACCCAAATTGGTGCAGGTGGTCTATTTTCCAAAGAATACCAAGGTGTTCTACAGGCTGTTAAAAATTTTTTATTTATTTCTAGATTTTCTCCTTTCTGAATGTACGATAAAACAGCCTTATTATTTGCCTCTTGAGCATTAAAAAGAAAAACAGATTTGTCATTTTGTTTTAAAAGTTCAAAATCCTTTTCTGTAAAAAAAGAGGTTTTAGCATCTTTGGCACTACAAATACAAGGCAATAAATACTTTTCTTCAATAGCATATTCTTTTGCTTTTGACAACTTAAAAGTAAAATACTCATTTGAACCCGTTGCAATTCCACGAACAACTTGTGCGTATGTTGAAAATGGGATGAGGTTTTTAAACTTTACACCGTTTTGCTTTTGATAATAGGCTTTCCATTTGATTTCAGGGTTTAATTGAGCAAGGCTATAGGTTTTTGGGGTGTTGCAATAATTTGGATAATGAGCAATAAGATTATCTATTTTATTCAAATCTTGTAACGAGTTTATATTGCTAAACTGAACTTTGTCTGTTTGATGGTCATTAGCACAAAGAATTATGCAAGCCGTAGTTAGGGCGTCGTGAAAGACATTTTCTTCAAAATCAACAACGATAATATGTCTTAACGCTTGAGCATTGATCAACTGTTTTTTTACTAATTTACCGTAATCAGCGTTCAGGAATTCTGAAGGAATAATATAAGCACAACGACCATTGGAGCTTAATTGATGAATTGATTTTAATAAAAATAGAGTATAGAGATTGGTAAAACCATTTAACTTACATTGCATGCGATACGCAACTTCTTTTAAGATATTTTTATTATCATAATCATGAAATTTTAAATAAGGAGGATTACAAATAATACCATCGTACTTATTTTCCCAATCAGTAAACATATAATCTTGTAATAATAGATGTATATTTTGGGTGTTATGAAAATGCCGTTGTGCATGCTCATAAATCGTAGCGTCAACATCAAAACCTTTAATATTAACATTATCTTTATAATGTAATATTGCTCTTGAAAATACACCAAGACCAAAAGCAGGTTCCAAAATAGTCGTAAGTTCTTTATTGCCTAAAATCCACTTCGCCATTAAATTGGCGATCGGAAAGGGGGTGAAAAATTGTGCAAATTTTTTACGATGGTCTATTGAAATTAATTTTGAATAATTATTTTCAACAGAATTGTTTGTAATATGTTTTTTTATTACGATCATTAGAAATCTACATTTTTAATTTCTAAAATAGTTCTCAAATTATCAATATCAAGGTAAGCAGTACCACCTTTAAATGTTACATAGAATAACAATCTACCTCTATCCATTTCTTTTCTAACACTTTTGTGTAGCGGTTCGTCAACTTTAGATGCAATAGCAACACCAGCTTTTGAATTTATTTTAATGGTTGTTTTATTTTGATTTTTAGTATCGGTTTCAACAGAAAACAGGACACCATCATTGTCAGGATTTGAAATGATTGTTAGAATTTGTTCAAACGAAATACCATAGACTTTATCAAAAAAAACTTGAAAATAAAAGTGGGGAATATTAAAGGTTGCGATCCATTTATAAACAACTTTGATATCTTCAACTTTTGGCGTAATGGAAAGGTAATCGCGTTTTTGAATTTCCTTTATCGCAGTTTTCAGAAGTCTAAAAAGGTCTTTTACTTGAATTAACTTTTCTGATGAACTCCAATTTGGAAGTCTAAAATTTGTTATACTTAAAGTATCGGCTGTTATTCCATTTAATAATTCTATATAATTCTGTCGGGCAGAGTGTTGTAATATATCAGAAAATGTGGTAAGAATTTTCTCTTTTGTATCTAATGCTATTTTTGTAAATTTTTCAGTTCTTAACTGCATGGTCTCTTCGTAACGATCAATTAAAAATGCACTGGACCGCACTTCAATAGCTGCAACTGCCTTCTTCACATACTTGGTAATTTGATTATGTCGAATTTGGCTGATGTCAAAACCTAAATTATTGTCAAAATCTGATTTGTTGAAAATGAGCAAGTCTGGTCGTTTACCTATGCTATCAAGTTCATTTTGAAAGTCTTGATAAAAAGCATCGAAACCATTTTCTCCTGCAACTAAATTATCAGATTTTCCATATTTTACAGCAACAAAGTTTGTAGAAGTTTCATTGATAGCTCTAGTGAGGAGTTGCTCTGCCCAATCACCTTGTTCTTTATTAGTAATAAAATTTGATGATGCTTGGGTAGGTGTCCTTGATAGATCCCTTGGTTTTTCAAAATCAACTAACGCAACAGGAACATTTTTGGTTAGTTTTTTAATTTTTTTCAAAATAATTCATCTTTGTGTGTTGTGTAAAATTAACAAGTTTGTATGTTGTAAAGTTAATTGTTTTATCATTTTTTGCAGTTTTTATGTTCAAGGGGTATGCATTTTCATGTTTGTATGATTGCCGTACAACTAAATATTAGCGATAGAATCAGCTAATATTTAGTTACATAAACTTTAACAGTTCATTTTGAAAGTAAATGGAATTTATAGTGTACCTTTGCAGTGATCTTATTTGCAGTGATCTTAACCAAGATATTAATTTAACCAAGATATTAATTTAACCAAGATATTAATTTAACCAAGATATTAATTAACCAAGATATTAAATTAACCAAGATATTAATTAACCAAGATATTAAATTAACCGAGATACTAAATTAACTCATTTAAGTATTATTAATCATCAAAATTATTTTATGAAAACACAATCAAAGCGTTTGGGTTCTACGCTAACAAGAACCGAAATTAAATCAGTGAGTGGTGGTCGTCAAAAGGCTACATGCACGCCTTTAACATTTTACTGCGATGGAAGTAGACCTAATATTCACGGCTACACCAATGGTAAAGATAATTTCTATGATGTACTATGTTCACTTTTGCCACATTGTAAGTAAATCTTTTGTCTAATTTTATTTATCAAAAGCCGCCTTTTTTAAGGTGGCTTTTTTGTGTTAGTTTTTATGCATTTGTTTTTATCCTTTTAGGTTAATCTAAAATTTTCTGAAGTTGCCGTTCTATTCCACTATTGCCGATTATAAGAATTATAAAACCGAGTAGCCTTGGTGCCCACAAATAAGTTTATAGTTAGGGATATCTAAACCACAGAGAAATTTGTATCTTTACATTTCGTATTATTTTAATTTAATTAAATTAAATAAATCATGGCACAGCGAAAGGTATTAGTAACAGGACACAAGGGGTATATTGGACCGCATGTTGTTAGACTGTTAAAAGAAGCAGGCTATTGGGTAACGGCTTGTGATGTTGATTTATTTAGTGCTTCTCAAATTGATGAGGTTGTTCAGCCAGATTTGGAGCTGATAAAAGACTTTAGAAATCTTACCGTAAGAGATTTGGAGGGGTATGATACCGTTATTCATTTGGCAGCTATTTCTAACGATCCAATGGGTGATCTCAATAAGGATATAACCTATCAAATTAACCGTGAAGGATCAATTTATTTAGCACAGCTCGCCTTAAAAGCAGGGGTTAGAAAATTTTTATTTTCTAGTAGTTGCTCTATTTATGGCAAGGCGGGGGATGTTGCCTTGGATGAATCTGCCGTATTTAATCCGCAAACAGCTTATGCTATTTCTAAAGTTGCGGTGGAAGATAGTTTACGCACCTTGGCCAATGATCATTTTAGTCCTTGTTATCTTCGTAATTCTACGGCTTACGGCTTATCACCTTATTTTAGAATTGATTTGGTAGTGAATAATCTTTTAGCTTGTGCCCTTGCTAAAGGGAGCATTCGCATTATGAGTGACGGCTCGCCCTGGCGCCCGCTCATTCATTGCAAGGATATAGCGCGTGCTTTTGTTTTATTCACCGATGCACCGGTAGCTTTGATTCATAATAAGGCCGTGAATATCGGTGCTAATACTGAAAACTATCAAGTACGCGGCATCGCTGATATGATTCAAGAATTTGTTCCCAACGCCCAGATTGTTTTCACCGGTGAAGTGGGTAGTGATTCTAGAGATTATCAGGTAAATTTTAATTTATTATATGCATTATTTCCTCATTTTCAATTAGAATACACCTTAAAGACTGGAATTGAAGAATTGTATAACAAATTGCAAGCCATTAATTTTTCGCTCGCTGACTTTGAAAGTGATCGATTTGTACGATTAAAACTACTACAAAAAAATTTGCATAAAATTATTAAGTAGCGTCTATGGAATAAATATCATTAATGAAATAGGTATAGCCTTTATTAAATTTCCTAAGACTATGATTACAAACAAAGAAGATATAAAATCCACGCCAATATGGTAGCAGATGATCAGTTACCACCTTTTGATTTTTGCGAACTGGCTCATAATTTTACGGATAGTCAATTCGAGGATTTTGTGTTACAAACATTTAGATTTCAATACGCCAACAATTTAGTATATCAAGATTGGTGCAAACGAATGAACAAGGATTTGCAAACTGTCCAAAAAGTTTTAGATATACCTTTTTTACCAATTCATTTTTTTAAGACACATACCGTTCAGTCTTTTACCGGTGTAGCCACTACCGTATTTGAAAGTTCGGGTACTACCAATAAAGAACTATCAAGTAAACACTATGTAAAAGATATGGCATTATACCGAAAGTCTTTGTTGCATACTTTTACGCGTTTCTATGGTGATCCCAAGCAGTATTGTTTTTTGGGATTAATGCCGACTTATTTAGAGCGGGGGCATGCTTCTTTAGTAACGATGATTCATGAATTAATGGAAATTGGTAAACACCCCTTGAATGGTTATTTTTTGTATAATCATCAAGACCTTTATGATCGACTAGTTCTTTTAGAACAAAGAAAGCAAAAAACAATCTTATTTGGCGTTACTTTTGGTTTATTGGATTTTGCCAAAGCTTATTCCTTGCCTTTGCATCATACAATAATAATTGAAACCGGTGGGATGAAAGGGCGTGGTGAAGAATTAGTGCGTGAAGAGATGGTACAATTATTAGCACGAGCGTTTTCAACGAAATCAATTCATAGTGAATATGGCATGACTGAATTATTGTCGCAAGCGTATTGTGGCTACGATGGTTCGTATTTGAGCCAGCCTTGGTTTAAAATATTCATTAGAGATATAATGGATCCGATGAGCATAAAAGAGGTTGGTAGAGGTGCTATTAACTGTATCGATTTAGCTAATTACTATAGTTGTTCATTTATTGCTACAGAAGACTATGGAACAGTAGCCGATGACGGTCGTTTTAAAATTATCGGCAGACTTAATAACAGCGATAAGCGCGGTTGTAATATGCTTTATACCGATCAGTAGTTTTAATAAAAAAAAATACTAAATTCGCAATTAATAATGGCAATTTTTAGTTAGAATCTCGAGAGACTTTATAGTTGCTATTACATTTTATTAATTTAAAAAAAAACAAAAAACAATGAAGAACAGATTCGACAAAAAAATTGGAAATTATTTAACAAGATCAGAACTTAAAGATGTGAACGGTGCAGCAATCATCGGAAAGGAAACCTGTAAAAAAGGGGGTAGTTGTAAGCCAAGATTGTTTGGATCTGATTGTTGCGTCCTTGAAGGTTATTACTGTTTGTTTGTTACTTGTAAAAAAATTGGTGAATAGTAAATATGATCAGTTTATACACAATCTTTATTGGATATAGACAGGTAACCAATTACAGAAATGAAAAAGAGATGAAAAAACATCTCTTTTTTCTTTTTTTTTATAGGGGTGTTGCAAAATTGTCTATAACCTTATTAACCAAACTAAACATGAGCGTCATCTAAATTCAGAAATATAAAATTAGCGGTCATTTATCTATTAAAAAATCTGTACCTTTGACAATTAATACATTACTTTTATAGTACAAAAAGATAGATTAGCTTATAAAATTCTATATGAATAAATCTCGTTTGTGTTTCTTTTTTTTATTATCATTATTTAGTTTTAGTGTTTATGCCAAAGAAACCAATGGTGCCACACAAATAAACTCCGTAACGAACAATAATAATGAATATCCTAAAAAGATAACCATATCAGGCAAGTTTACTTTTTTAAATCCAATGGATAAGGAAAGATTTAATTGGGTTTATATCCGTGCATTCAGTGATAGTGCTCATGGATATATTACGATAGATTCTTCCCATGTAAATCCAGATCATACTTATTCTATTTCTCTTGTTGTAGATCATCCGCAACTGTATCGTATTTTTTTAATTAGTTGGAACTCGGTAGCATTTTGGGGCGATCATGATTTAGTAATTAATGATCGCGGATATGATACGGCAGCAATAAAAATAAAAGACCCGCCTTATGTTTATCTTGAAAATGCTTCACCTTGCAACCAGTTGATCAATGTTATTCAATTAATGAATTATTGGAATTATCAACGAACCATACGAAACTATGCCATGGATTATTTTGCTTACCAAGATTACTTAGTAAATGGTGATTCTACTTGGCGCGACTATCTTAAAGATACCAAACAAATACCTTCAGGCGAATTTGAGTACCAAAAAGAATTATATACCATTGTAAAAAATTATGCAACAGTCCCTTCGGTACTGTTGGCTTTATTTTCCTTAGATGGTAACGAAGATTTTAAAAAAGAAATTATTAAAAATATTTTGAAGACTAATCATAATTTTGGAGAAGCTAAAAACTATTTGAGTTATCTTGAACACGGCGATGAATTAGTGCCCGGAAATAAAATTCCTCCGTTTCATTTGCCTGATACAACAGGACATTATTACACTGAAGAAAATTTTAAAGGAAAGTACCTCTTACTTGATTTTTGGGCTAGCTGGTGTGGTCCTTGTAGGCAAGCTATCGATAAAATAAGGCAGTTTTATAAAGGCTATAAGAATGATCAAGATTTTCAAATTGTGAGTATTTCGATCGATGATAATAAGAAAGACTGGATAGATGCTATCAGACATGATCGCCCAACTTGGTTGCAATTAGTGGCTACGAATGTCCCTATTTATAGACAACGATTTAATGCAAATGGCGTTCCCCATTTCTTTTTAGTAAATAAAGATGGTATTATTATCAAGCAATACTATGGTTTTTCGAGTGCAATGTTAGATACAATAAAACAAATATTAACAAATCCTAATATTAAATAAATGAAGTCGATAAAATTTCTTTTGACAAATGCTTTCCCCCTTTTATTAATTACCGTATTTCTTTTGTGTGCTTATCAATCGATAGGTATGGACAAAGAACAAAAACAGCCCTTTACCGTAAAAGGTCAGTTTAAAAATTATGCTCATGAAACATTGCGCATTGGTGCTGATACATTTAACACGGATGCTGAGGGACGATTTATTTTTACAAGCCATGACTCTATTAACACCGTGCACGAAATTATGATCTATTTTGGAACTTTTAAAAGATCAAAATATACAATTCCCGTTATGTGTTTTGTAGCGCCCGGTGAAACTACGACCATTACTGGCGATGCTGACAATAGGGCTCAAATTAAATTAGATGACCATATACTGATGAATAAGGAACTCAATGAATTTAATAGCCATCAAGAAAAATACATGAAACAAGTTGCTATGCTGTATGAACAGTTACACGAAATTGGTGGGTATGGCAAAAAATTTGACTCAGCTAAGTTACGATCAGTAAGAATAGAATTTGATACCGCAGAAAATCGATATGATCGAGAACAAGAAGAATACATAAACCTGCACCCTGATCAAGAACTGTCCGCTTTTTTAATATCCATTAGTTTATATGATTATTCTTTTAAGGATTTGCAAGAAAGGTATAATCATTTTTCACCGGCTGTTCAAAATTCAGTCTATGGATCTAAAATTAAGCGTTCCTTAGATTTATTAGAGAAATCAGCTATTGGACATCAAGCACCAGCCATAACCGGTTATGTTGACGCCCATCTTGATAGTATTAACTTATCCCAATATTTAGGAAAATATGTTCTTTTAGATTTTTGGGGTTCTTGGTGTCATTGGTGTAGAGAAGCCAATCCATCTTTGCTGAATTATTATAGAAATTATCAACAAGACGGATTTGAAATTATCGGCATTGCTTGTAGAGATAAACGCGAAGATTGGTTGCATGCTATACAAAAGGACAACCTTACATGGCGCCAAATTCTCAATGCTGATAATCATAATAATGACTTAGTAGGTGAATATGCTATATTTGCATTCCCTACAGCCGTGCTCATTGACCCACACGGTATTGTTATTTACCGCTCTATAGGCGATGACCCCGTATTATTGGGGAACGAATTAAAACAAATATTTAAGCATTAATAATTTTAAATTCACAATTATCATCAGTATTCCATGAAAAAAAATAAATGGTTTCTCGCATTGCTTTGCTCATTGTCGTTTTATTGCACCAATGCTCAATCAATTGTAAAAGCAAGCACTATTGATTATGCTTTCGATACTACATTTTTGATATCTACACCTAAAGATACATTCTGGCAAATATTAATCGATGCGAATCAATGGAAACCATACAGTAATGGAGTAATTAAATCGGTATTATCCAGAGGACCCCTTGATGAGCAGTTTAATGACATTTCCTTTAATGATGATAGACCCCATTTTAAACAACTTATCGAGGCTTTGTACAATGATAATTATCTTGTGCAGTATAATATTTTTTCACCAATCATTGAAAAATATCCTAATGCCGATAGAGATTATGTCGTACAGCTTATGGATTCAGATAATCCATCCTACCCTACAAAAGTACGATTCAAAATATCTATTCAAGGTGGATCCGTTGACCCAGTAGAAAAACAGTATTTTATAGCCGAAGTCGTAAAAGATTTTTTTCAATGTTTGAGCACCGCTTTAATAAAGTGATCGTACTACAATATTTTTTGCTGGTCTTTTGTTAACCTTATTTTTTATTTATACATACATAGATTAGTTCGTTGCATTGAATATAAATTGGACTGTATTTTTTTATAAAAGAGCGAACTGCTTTTATCGGTAATGGTATGAAAACAATTTTGTTAGTTGAAGATGAGCAGCACTTACATCAAACTATAAAATTAAATTTGTCCTTAGAGCATTATGAAGTAACATCAGCTTTTAATGGAAAAGATGCTTTTAATTTTATAAAGAAAGAACATTTTGATCTCGTTATATTAGATATTATGTTACCAGAGATGGATGGCTTAACCCTACTTGAACATATAAGAATCATGACCAAAGAAGTGCCCGTACTTTTACTGAGTGCTAAAAATGAGCCATTTGATAGGATTAATGGACTAAAAAAAGGAGCAGACGATTACCTCGGTAAACCCTTTGAATTAGAAGAGTTGTTGTTGCGTGTTTATAATTTAACACATATAGAACGACCATCGTTTTATGCAGGAAAAGATTGCGTGGTTTTTGGCAATAATAAAATTGATTTTGTTACCAATGTAGCTTTCGGTGTTGACAATAAAAAGATTGTTTTAACGCCCAAGGAAGTTATGTTATTAAAATTGCTTATTGACAACGAACAGAAGTTGATTACCCGAGAAAAAATTTTACAAGTAGTTTGGGGCTATAAAATATACCCTAATACCCGTACGATTGATAATTTTATTATGAAGTTTAGAAAATATTTTGAAGTGAATACAAAAGAACCGAAACATTTTATTTCTGTACATGGTTTAGGTTATAAGTTTTTTTATTAATTGTTGATCATCTTTACGCAATACAATGAACACAAAATATACGATGCATCTTAAAGATTTAGTATTTCAAGCTACTCACGGTTATTATGAGCATGAGGCTAAAATACTAAAAGAATTTGTGGTAAACCTGACCATAGAAACTTCTAAAATTCCAGATCGCAAGGATCATTTAGATAACCTAATTGATTATGAACAAGTTTATATCGTTCTTCGCGAACGCATGTTGCAACATACACCGCTCATAGAAACCCTGTTACTTGATCTTGCAGATACCTTATTAGCACGATTTCAATTAATACGGTCTTTAACCTTGACTATTGAAAAAAAAGATGTTTTTATTAACCATTTTCAAGGACAAATTATTCTTTCGATCACGAAGGAACGATCAAATGTTTAATGATTAATGGTTTTCTTTTGTCTGAATCACGGATGACACGGATTAGGCGGATTTCACGGATTGATATGGTAGTTGTTTTTAGCCGGATTGCTTTTTTACAATTGTAGTATTGCTACCACTTGCTTTTTTAGTATATTTGCCTTCGCCCATTTTCGATGGGCACTTTGTTCGCCTTGTTTTGCAACGCCCTTCCTCTGAGGGTATTCCGGTTATATGCTCAAGGTAATCAATATGAAATTGAGATAAGTTACCCACCCTTTAGATCATAAAACCAATTATTTTTCCGTTCTTGGATTTATTAGCGAATGCGTAGTACTTTTTTAAAAAGAGAATTGGGTGATGATGTAACATTTTTAGGTAATAGCATAACCTATTGCACACATTCATTGGAATATTGGGTGTAAATAAACCGATATTCCTTACCGTTGAATTATTAACGAAAAATATTATCCCCTGAATACCTGGGCGGGTTCTAATTTTGAAATCCTAACTACCGCAAAAATACTGCCACTAATAGCAATAAATAAGGTAATTAGAAAAAAAGCTATTCTTAGAGAAAGCGGATAATCAAATATCGTTCCTACTTTAGCAATACCATGTCTAAAAAGTTCAACCATAATGGTGCCAATAATATAACCTAATAAAGCAATAATGGTAGCTTGTGTCATAATCAAACTCGTAATGTATCGATTACTAGCACCTATGGCTTTAAGCGTTCCGTAATCTTTAATGCGATCAATAGCAGAAGAATAGAGGGTTAGTCCTATAATAACAAATCCAACGATGAAGGCAAATACAATTAAGGTGCCAAAAGAAATGGCAATTCCGGAAGTTTTTAATACAGTGATCACCGTTGCCTTTGCAAAATCACTGCCATTCCAAGCTTTTACACCGTAAATAGTTTCATTTATATTATGAATAACTGATTGCTGATTATAATGCGGTTGTAGTTCAACTAAGAAGGCATTGGCTTTATCAGTTGCTATATTGCTTAAATAACGAGCTCGTTCAATTGTTGTAAAACAGTATAAGCCTGCCCCAAAAGAACGAACCCCTTTAGTTTCCGTAGCATTAAAAACCTGTTTGCCGTTTACTTCGAAATATCCTCCAAAAGGTAAATTACCATACGCTTTTTTATCAAAATATTCGGTTGTTATAGCTTGGTCTGCAATAATATTTTCTTTGGTACCCCTATATACATTCCATGGTCCGCCGGCAAAAGAAGGTACCTCTACGCCAATTAAAGAAATTCCGGCTGATATACCATTGGGGAATTTTGCTAAGGCACTGCCTACAACTAAAGCATGAACATTTTTGACGCCATCAATACTTTTTAATTCATTTCCTATGCGCGTATTGAGCGAACCGAGTGCATTTACATTAGTCGTTTTATTATCAACAACCCATACAAATTGATTGTTGTTTTTAACTAAACTGCACATGGCATTAATCAAAAAAATAAATATTCCTGCTTGTTGTGCAATTAAAAATACTGATAAAACCGTACCAAACAAAGCTCCAAAAGATTTGGGCTTATCGAAAATTAAAAAACGAATTGCGGTTTTGAACATACTTAAAAACTCTTGGATTCAAAAAATGGTATTAATTAATGATCATCTCTAAAAACACAATATTATTATTTAAAAAGTCTATTATTTACTCTAAAATTTGGGGTGCTATTTGTTTATGTCCCATTACCGAATTCTTGTTAGATACTTGTACCATTCTATCATCGCCCCGTACTATCTAATACAATGGTACAATCAACTCTGGTACCAATTAATAAATTCGTTTTTTTATCTAACAACACCCTAACTTCACGAACGCGCCTATCTTCCATATTAGCCGGGTCATCTGAAAATAATGTTTTTTTTCTCAAATAGGGCGACATGATAAATATACTACCAGTAGCCAGCGTATCTAATGACCCTTGCGGATGGATACACGCCGGCAGTCCAATCCTTATTTTATTGGCAAATAATTCATCAATCTCAGTTATTGCCATTAACCTACCAGACGGTGCAAAATCGCCAATGGTTTGCGTAGGTGACAAATATTCCCCTTCGCGAATATCCATAGATAAAATTCTACCCTTAGCAGGTGCTTTTACGAGCTTTTGATCTAGTAAAGTCTGGTAATAATTAACATCAGCTTCTAACTCGCTTAATTTTGCCTCTTGCTCTTGTAAAGTAGCTAATCCACCGGCTACATCAGCTTGCGAGGATTCTAAATCAAACTTGCTGTCATCATACATTTGTTGGGTTATGGCACCCGAAACAATTAGATTTTTATTGTGATCGAAGTTGTCTTGATTATTTTGCACTTTTAGCTGCAAGGCATGCAAGTTAGCACGGCTACTGGCTATAGCGGCTCGTTGTGATGACAACTTAGAGACCGCTTGGTCTAACTGTGCTATTTCTAAGGCGTTATCTAACTTTAATATAACCGTGCCTTCTTCAACTTCGTCATTGATATCATGATAAATTTTACTCACCACCCCGCCGATTTTAGATGATAAAGGTAGGATATGATCTACGGGTTCTATTTCAGCCACGCCAACTACCGTATTAATTTTATTGATTACCGATGTATCTTGTGCGACAGTATTATTTTGAGATTGATCCTTGCTGGTGCATCCTTCGATAAAAAAAAATATCCCCAAACAAATAAGGAATGACCCGCTAATACCAAAATGTTGCATAGTTTTTAAATTTCATATTTTTTGTTAATGAAAATATCGGCTTTTTATGGCAAGTTTAATGTTTTATTTTTTAACTATTTTAATCCGTTCCAAAATATTTCTAACATTATGCATTTTTGTTATGCTGTTATTTAACTTTTGCAACTATCCGATGGGCTTATTTTTTAAAATATACATTACCCGACATCATTAATTATATCTAAGAAAAAATTAACTTTGCAGAGTTCATGGTAATTATTCATAAAGAAATATTAAAGAAAAATGACACTACTTAAAAACAAAGTTGCCCTTGTAACGGGTGGGGCACGAGGTATTGGTGCAGGTATTGTATTAGCCTTGGCTGAACAAGGAGCCCAAGTTGTATTTACTTATGTTAATGATTCAAGTTATGAGCGAAGCATGGAATTAGAAAAACAAGTGCTTGCTAAAGGTATCGGTAAAGCAAAGGCTTATCAAAGTAACGCCAGCGTTTTCACATCCTGCGAAACCTTGGTTAACAATGTATTAAAAGATTTTGGTACAATTGACATTTGTGTTAATAACGCCGGTATTGCAAAAGATAATTTATTGTTGCGCGTTTCCCCAGAACAGTGGCAAGAGACACTTAATACAAACTTAAATAGCGTATATAATCTAACTAAATTAGTAATTAAAACCATGATGAAAAATCAATCGGGTAGTATTATTAATATGAGTTCGATTATTGGTATTACGGGTAATGCTGGTCAAACTGCTTATGCGGCGAGTAAGGCGGGGATCATTGGATTTACTAAATCGGTTGCTAAGGAATTAGGTAGTAGAAATATTCGTTGCAATGCAATAGCACCCGGCTTTATAGAAACAGAAATGACGCAATCTATGCACGGAAACCCCGAAAAAGAAAAGGCTATGCTACAAGAGATACCTTTGGGGCGCATTGGTAAAGCTCATGATATTGGGCAAGCGGTCGTTTTTTTGGCGAGCGATATGAGTGCTTACATCACTGGGCAAGTGTTAAGTGTTTGTGGCGGGATGAATATTTAGTAAACAGATATATTTACCCCATTACATGTTGCTTGATAAAAAAAAGAAAATACTGTCCTATTGGTTGTTGCTGGGGGTTTTTATGCTTTTGGTACAAGTTATTTTAGGCGGTATTACAAGACTAACGGGCTCGGGTTTATCTATTACAGAATGGAAGCCAATAATCGGTGCTTTGCCACCCTTAACACAACAAGATTGGTTAGTAGCCTTTGCACATTATCAACAAATTGCACAGTATAAGTTTTTAAACAATCATTTCACTTTATCGGATTTCAAGTTTATATTTTTTTGGGAATGGTTACATCGTTTATGGGCACGATTGATGGCTTTGTGCTTTCTGTTGCCCTTTTTTTATTTTCTATTTAAAAACTACTTCCGTAAAAATTATATACTACCGCTATTTTTCTTGTTTCTATTAGGTTTTTTACAAGGAGCTATTGGCTGGATAATGGTTCAGAGTGGTTTATACGGCGATAATTTATTTGTAGCCCCCCTTCGACTAGCCATTCATTTTATTGCGGCGATTGTTTTAATTGCCTATTGCTTTATTTTTGCATTAAATCTTAATTTATCTGCACAAAACAAGGATGTTACAATAAATAAAGGGGGCATACTACAAAACTTGACAATAGCCATCATCGTGCTTCTATCCGTACAACTTTTTTTAGGGGCTTATTTGGCGGGCTTACATGGTGCACTGGCGGCTCCTACTTGGCCAACAATTAATGGGGATTGGATTCCTGATTTTTGGGGAGAACAGGCTCATCTGTATCAGCCCTACTTGCATAATCCTGTTTTTATTCAGTTTATACATCGCTCCGTAGCTTATTGTTTACTCTTATTAATTGTTCTTTGGTGGTCTTTACTACAAAAATCAAAAGCATCCCCAAGTACGACTATTAGGTTATTAAACAACTTACCTGTTATTTTAGTTGGCGCCCAAGTATTATTAGGAATTATCACCGTGCTTACGAGCCCCTATTCAGTTGCGGGAAAATTTACAGTTTTTCAAGGTTTTGCCTTACTCCACCAAACAGTAGGCATACTGCTCTTGTTATCTTTTATTGCCTATTATGTATTTCATCAACAGCGTATTTTAAAACACCTGTTTGCTACACAATAAATAATTGCACTAAAATAACTGTCCTCATTAGAATTAGTTTTTCTATTGTTTATTACGCAGTATAAAATTATTATGAAGATGACATTTAACTAATCAGATATTTAATGGTTCTATGACGAAAAGGGTGGGTAAAATGTTAGAAGTTTGAAGACTTTTAAAATGATAATTTGGTATTTTATAAGGTTATTTTTCTTTCTTTTGTCTTGATACA
>JASGCP010000034.1 GCA_030053995.1 Phycisphaerales bacterium | reverse complement strand
CCTTTTTTTTTTGTAACTTTGCATGCTTTCTCACACGAAACTTAGTAATGCCAAAAATATGAGATTTGAAGAATGGCGAGTTGATGACTCAAAACTTGATGACGACCAACGAATTATAGTTTTTGGCGGAAATATAAAGGGTAGCCCCTTATTAATTAAGGACAATTTTGTTGTGCAAGGAAGTGCAGGAAGTGGGAAAACTATTATGGCTGTTCGCAAGTCTATAATTTTTGGTAGTCTACCCAATCAAAATTGCGTTGTATTAGTTTGTACCAAAGCCTTGAAACTAATGCTACAAAATGGACTTGACTATTATAAATCAGTTCAAAGAATTAACCATAGAGCAAAGGCGGTTTATGCTTGGGCTTGGCAATATCGTGGAATGGATTTAGATGGGGAAGTATTTCGCAAAAAAGGAAGTGACCAAGAACTATATTTGCGAGATGGAAATAACATCTATGCTTATAAATGTTGCGACAATACGGTACGAGAAAAGTATGAAACCAAATACAAAGACTACATAGAAAATTATTCAAAGCTTTCCCCAAAAGAACGAAAGCAAGCCGAAGACGAATTTACCAAATTAGTTTCTATTGATTTTGCGGATCATGTAGTTGACAACCTTTACCGTAGTTTTGGCAGAAGAACAAAATATTTTGAAAGAGTTAATCTCACTACAAGTGTTGATTTGCAGAATAACAACGATTATGAAAATATTCCAAAAGGAGTAATTTTCACAAAAAAGCCAAAAGTTGATTACTTGATAGTTGATGAAGCACAAGACTTTTCACAAAAAGATGTGCAAGGTTTTATAGGAGATAAATCTCAGAGCATTGTATTTTTTGGCGACACATTACAACAACTTTATTCAAATTCAGGTTTGAGTTTAGGTACTCTTGCAACAAACAACAAATTTCCGATAGTTGAATTATCAAAAAATTATCGTTTGCCAAAAGATGTTGCCAGAGTTGCAGAGTATATACAACCTAAGGAAAAGGATAAACTTTTAGTTAGATGTCAGAAAGGGTACAACAATGAGACTCTACCAACTTTTTACCTAAAAGACGGCACAAAAGAAGACCAATTAAAATTTATAATCAATCATTGCAAAAATCCACTAAATTCTAAGGATATTGGCATTTTGGTTTCAACCAACAAGCAAGTTGAAGAAGTTGTTAATTTTTTATTTAAAAACGGAGAGCCTTGCCAATATAGATTTAACAAACCACTTGGTGGGTTTGGTAATTCTTACATAGATTTTATGGATAGTGAGTTGGGCTCTGCACTTTACAATCAATTTGATACTTTAAATTTTCAAAGTAACTTACCTTGCGTATTAACATATCATAGTGCAAAAGGAACTCAATTTGATACTGTTTTTATACCATTTGCAAATGACGACTTGTATAGAAATGGTTTAAAGCGTAATGAATTTTACGTGGCTATTACAAGAACCAGTAATCAAGTTTTTGTTCTCTACCAAGATAAAGTTACAGCCTTAGTGAAAGATGTACCTGAAAAATACATAACAAGAAAATGACAAAAAAGAGATATTTCATCCCTTTATCATCATTAAATCTTAATGGTGTATTTGCATCTGAAAGCGTATCACCACATTCTTTTTACGAAAAAAGAATGTTTGGTATGCCTTACAATACATTGACAGATGATAACGGACTTTTAATACAATCTAAAAATAGTTTAGTTCTGTTTTCTGATTATTTTGAGTTTAGTCCTTCGTCAGGTTGCCCGATATTCATAGGCATTTACGAAGATGACTTAGACCCAACTTTTTTAGTTAAGGATAAAGAAACTAATATTGCTTACTACTTTAAGAGCATCTACCTTAGAAAAGGAAATTTCTTTGTTTTATTTCCAAATGAAGACGAAAAATATTTGTTTATAGCGATGGCTACCCCAAGCACGGAAGTCAAAACTTTGAACAAGTACAATGTAAAATATGCTTTTGGAAACAATAAAGAAACTGATATACTCTACTCACTTCCTAAGCAAACTACACTAAAAAAATATTCTAATTTCCATATATTAAACCTTACATTAGATAGCAATGCAATATTCTTTGATAAGGCTTTTAACCATATAAAAGGCTTCATTTATGGTTTTCTTTGTGGTTCATTGGGACAAAAAACAGATGACGAGATAGATTTAGAAAGGACTTTTCAGGAATTACATAATCTCATAACAGGAATAAAAGGTAAAATTGAAATTACACAATCATTTAGTTTAAATGATTATGACGAATTTAAGAATGAGTTAAGTAAATCAAATTCATTATTCAAATTAGTCTTTCTTAACCAAGAAAATTTTGGTTATGACAATATTATGGTTCGTTTAGAAGAGCTTGTCAAACTACAAGAGAAAAGGTTTGCCGAGTTATCTCGTCAAAAAAGATACATTGAAGGGCTTGATAAGGAAGAAGTAAAAACTATTCAAAAGCAAATAGACGAACTTGAAAGACAGTTATACTCTATTCCTGGTAAAAAGCAGGAACTATGTGAAAGAAAGAAATATCTTGAAGAAAACCGACCTAAACGACCAAAAGCCAATTCGCCAGAAAAAGCAGAAAGAGAAAGAGTGGATACTGAAATTGAAGAGATAAAATCCAAAATTTCAGATTTAAAACCTGAAAAAGACAATTTAGAACAGAAGATAAAAGATTCAAGAAGGGACTTGCAAAAGTTTGCCACACTTGGACGAACCGAATTTGATAATTCTGTTGAAGAACAGTATTTTAGAATTGCAGGCTATATAACAGATTTGTTTTTTTGGGTAAGTCAAAATCTATCTGAAAATAAAAAAGGTACTTCTTATCCTCAAATTGATAATGTCAAATTTGACCTTCTTAAACTAACTAATCATTGGCAAAACCCATCAAATAACTATTTAGATTTTATAGTTTCATTTAGTTCTTCTTCTATTGACAATTTGAATGACTTTGATTTGTCATTATACAAAATTTGCACAAATATTCTTTTATCACATTCAAAAACAGATGAAAACAATCTGATTGCAAAAGCAACAGATTTAGCAATTTATTTGCTTGATAATTTCACTAAATCAGAGTTGTCAAAAACAGAAAATGGGCTAAACATAATAAGAAATCTAAATAATTTGATAGATTATCGTTCAAGTAGAACAAATGATTATAATTTCCCTGATAATCAAATACTTATTGCCTTTATTTGTACTATTTTCAAACCCAACAGCATTGACGAATTTACTAATTTGATACAGTCAAATAAAGTTTCTTGCCTTGACATTGCATATAGTTTTTGGGCAACTTTTAATGGATTTGCTAATCTTCCAAAAAATTTAACCGACATAGTTTTAGAAAATGAAAACGAAGAACTATTAACATACATTGACAATTATCTATTTGACAACTACCTGAAAAATAAAAATTGTCATGTTTCACAAGGTTATACCCAAAATTCGCAAGTACGATTCACTTTTTAGGTAAAATGCTTTTCGACTATTTTTACTGCAATAAAATTGTTAAAAATGCTTTTTGGTTTCATCAAATAAATATTGCGTTGCCAAAATTCACTTCTGCTGAATGAAATTAGTTGAAAATGGTACTGTTTTCGCTTCAAAATGCAAGTTTAAGCAATAGGGTTATTAGCCGAGCATTTTTTGGGTAGCGTATTAGTTGATGCTGAAAAGGATTATTTATTCTTTAGTCGTTAGGCTGAATCTACTATGGGGGGGGGGTATTTTCCGGACAAGTAGTTAAGATATAATTTAGTAGTTGAAAAGGAACAGTTTTGAGTAAAAAAAATAACGGTTAAAAAACTTACAAAAAAGGGGAAGAAAAATTAACTTCCCGACAATAACCGAGTAAATATTTAAAATCGTCTTGACTTGTTTCCTATTCAGCTACGCCATCTTAAAACCTTAAAAAATGAACACGAAAAATCGTCGTAAATTCACGAATGCTTTTAAAACAAAAGTTGTCTTAGATGCTCTTAAAGAAACAAATACAATTAAAGAGCTATCAAAAAAGTATGGGGTGCATCCTACACAAATTAATACTTGGAAGCGAGAATTTATAAGCAAGGCGTCTAAGGTTTTTGATGATAGTCATAGCATCGATAAATCGGACAATCCGCAGGATTCGCTTATCAAAGAACTATACACACAGATCGGTAAATTAACAGTATCTCTTGATTTCTTAAAAAAAAAAAAAACCTGTAAATAAAAAAGCAATGATCAATAAAGAGCATGAACACCTAAGTGTAACAAGACAATGTGAGCTATTAGATTTGAGCCGTAGTACTTTTTATTATAAGCATTTGCCAGAAAGTGCTAACAATCAATTGATATTAAATTGGTTAGATAAGCAATATTTGGAAACCATTGTTATGGTAGAAGGAAACTACAAATACTGATAAAAAATCAACTTGCTCTTTCAGTGAGCGACAAAAGACTTCGTCGCTTGATGAAAATAGTAAATTGGCAAACCCTATACAGTAAGCATAGTACAACACGAATAGACATTAACTAACTAATCCCACGCAATTCCTCATAGATACCATCATTTCTTGTTTTGCTTTGCTTTAAAATCAGTAAGGTATTTTTTACAATAATCACTTAAAACCAAGCTACTTGATATTTTGGCATTATCAATTAGCAGTGTATTCCAATGATCAGTACCTTTCCACAAATATTCCTTCATGGTTGTTAGTGAAAGTTTACTATAAGTACTCAGTTGATTTGCTAATACTTCGATGCGATGATTTAAGTCAGCAACCGTGGCGACAGTTTCAAATAAGAGACCTTTTTCTTTTGCCCATAAAGCACTTCGGCCTTCTGCTGCGTTTAAACTCAATTCAGAGAAACCGGCGAGTCCTATTTTTCGTTCAATAGCTGGGGCAATAACATACGCTCCCAAACCTACGGCTAATTCACTTAATCGTACTTGAATATGATCTACGGCAATGGCATAGTCGGTGGCAGCTAAAAGTCCAACCCCTCCGCCAATACAATTAGCGTGAATCTTTCCAATTACGATACTAGAAGACAACCGTATCGCATTAATTAAATGAGCAAATCCTGAAAAGAAATTAAGTGCATTGGTTTCATTCGTTAAAGCCAACAACTCATCAAATGAAGCACCACTACAAAATGCTTTATCACCATGCGACTCTAATACAATTACTTTAATGGAAGATTGGTGCCCAACTGTTGTAATACTCGTAGTCAATTGCTTTAACATATCGGTGGTAAGCGAATTGGCTTTTTGCGTATGAAAGCGAATATGAGCAATTGAAGATTGATACTCAATATTAACCCAATTATTGTTGGATATATTCATACCATGTTCTATTTTTGAATTTGTTTAAGAATTTCATGCATAACGGATTGTGCTGCCCAAACTCGATTTTTTGCTTGTTCTGTTGTAATGCAATGATTACTATCTAACACTTCGCTCGATAGTTCAATATTACGACGAACCGGTAAGCAATGCATAATTTTTACTTTAGGATTGTTAGGAAGTTTATTTAACTGTAACATCCAATCTGCTTCTACGGGTGGCATTTGACCATAATTGTTATAACTACTCCAATTTTTGACATATATAAAATCAGCATTATCTAAAGCTGTTTTTTGATCATAAACAATTTGGGCATTTTGCGTATAGACTTCAGATAGCTCATATCCTTTGGGGTGTGTAATGACAAAATCAGCACCATTCCAGCGATTCATCCATTGTGCGAAACTATTAGCCACGCACTGCGGCAAAGGTTTAATATGCGGTGCCCAGGTAAGTACAACTTTAGGTTTTCGTTTCAAAGAAAAATGCTCTTGGATAGTGATTATATCAGCTAAAGATTGAAGAGGATGTAGTGTAGCACTTTCTAAACTGATAATGGGTAATTTAGAATACTTGATTAACTGTTGCAGTACAAGTTCTTTATAATCTTCATCCTTATTTTTAAGAGTCGGGAAGGTTCTAATACCTAACAAATCAAAATACTCACCTAATATGGGGGCGGCATCTTTTATGTGTTCTACCGTAGAACCATTCATTATTGCTGTTTCGTTAAACTCTAACAGCCAGCTATCTTTTTCTAAATTCAATACAATAATATCTAGCCCTAAATTTTTCGCTGCAATTTGACTGCTGATTCTTGTGCGCATACTGGGGTTCAAAAATATTAAACCAATGCGTTTGTCTGCACCTATTTTACTTTTTTTCTTTTTAGCTTTCATTTGTAAGGCTAATTGTACGAGTCCGTTAATGTCTTTAACATCTTGGACATTTGTGAAATTTTTTGAGGAAAGGAGCGTAGATACCATAATCTAATTTTATTGTTGATTGATTTATTGAAAATTAATGGGTATTGTAAATGTTTGTTAATGCATCTGTCAATAATCCAATTTCATGATGACTAATGTTTAAGGCCGGTAACAGTCTAATCGTGTTTGGCTTAGCATCGCCCACAAATATTTTGTAGTTATCGAGCAGTGTTTTTTTGAGATCAGGAATATTCGGTGGTACATCAAATCCAATCATTAAACCGCGGCCTCGCAAAGTATTACTAATAGCCGGTATTGTTTGCAAAGATTGTTGTAATACTGTGCCTATTTTTTTTACATGATCCAGTAATTGTTCTTGTTCTATCACTTCTAAAACAGCCAAGGCTGCCGCACAGGCTAAAGGGTTTCCACCAAAAGTGGTTCCTAACATACCAATTTTAGGTTTAAACATTGGATGAATTAAAATGCCCGCTACGGGAAATCCGTTACCCATACCTTTTGCAACAGAATATATGTCGGCTGCAACGCCCGCGTAATCATGTGAAAAAAAATCGCCCGAACGACCATAACCACATTGCACACTATCCGCTATGTAAATAGATTGGTGTTTGGTACATAAAGATCGAATAAGTCTGAGAAAAGAAGTAGTAGCAACACGAATTCCTCCAACACCTTGAATTCCCTCAATAATAACGGCAGCTATATGTCCCCCTTCTTTTTCAAAACAAGATGCTAAAGCTTCCTCATCATTGAAGGGTAAAAAAATAATTTGATGATTTTTGTTTACCGGTGCTACAATGGTTGGATTGTCGGTTACCGATACCGCTAATGAGGTTCTGCCATGAAAACTTTTACTAAAGGCAACAACCTTGCTTCGTCCATTATGAAAAGACGCTAATTTAAGAGCATTTTCGTTAGCCTCGGCACCACTATTGCATAAAAAAAGAGCATAATCCTCTTTTTGGCTGATCGGTCCTAATTTTTCAGCTAATTCCTTTTGTATTGGCAAAATTACGGAATTAGAATAGAATGATATTTTGTCCATTTGCGTTTGAATTCGCTCTTGCCAATGGGGATGGTTGTGCCCAATGCTAATTACGGCATGCCCGCCATAAAAATCAAGGTACCGTTGATGATGCTGATCGTATAAATAAGCACCGTTAGCAGAGCTTAATTCAATTTCCTGTAACGCATATACATCAAATAGTTTCATAAGCGGAAATTGATTAGCAAAATAGAAAGTTAGTGATCATATTAATTACCCCCCACATTTAATTTCCCTCGCAATAGTTTTACTACAAACTTTTTTTAATTCATTACAAAACAAAATAAACATCATTTCTAAACTCAAAATTACAGTTTTATTTTTAAGTCGTTCTAAAGGATTTTATATAAGATTCTTTTTTCGAGGAAGCCCAAAAATATCAATTATTTGAATACTTAGTAATGATACTTTTACATTAATATCAAAATCTTTTAGTCTATTGCATTATAAATTATTTGGGGCTTTTTATAGGACAACAACAAAAAAGGAAACCTTTGAAGAAGATTTCCTTTTTTTGCTTATGTCGGGAGGACTGGATTCGAACCAGCGACCTCCTGGTCCCAAACCAGGCATTCTAACCGGGCTGAACTACCTCCCGAATAACCTTGACACCCATTTTAGAAGCGCGGTGAGGGAGGGATTCGAACCCTCGGTACAATTTTACTTGTACGACGGTTTAGCAAACCGTTGATTTCAGCCACTCATCCACCTCACCGGACTAAAAAGGCAAATATACGCAAAATTTAGAATTTCTATGGTATTGTTGCTAAAGAAACATGCTTTATTACGAAATGAGGGTGGATTAATGTTTAATGGCTAACTAATAACCTTTTAAAAGTGCATTTCTATTTTCTAAAGTTATTTTGGCTCTATGACGAAATGAGTGGGTAAAATAGCTCATTTTCATATTGATTACCGTTGAGTATATACCCCCTTGCCTTCAGAGAAAGGGCTTGATTTTTTCTTTGTTTCTTTCTTTTATATCAAGACAAAAGAAAGAAAAATGACATGATGAAAATACCAAATTATCGTTTTTAAACCCTCAAATTTCTAACATATTACCCCCCCTTTTGGTCATAACTCCGATTTTTTTAACCTTTATAATTTTCTTTTGTCAAAGTGAAGTATGCAGTTTTTTGAAAATTCTACAAATACTATACTACGGACTATTGACTTAACATTTTTTTTTATAAAAGGTAACTATATGCGACTTCTATGTTTATTATGTGTCTTTTTAATGTTGGCATCTTGTACAAAATCAGTAGAAGTACCGAATACAAACAATAAAATGCAAGATGGTCAGTTTGGGTCAGGACATCCGGATATAGTTTATACACCTGCTGTTTTAATGAATCAGGTAGCCCTTGCTAATAACATTCTTTATGTTAACCATCAAGGCAATGAGCGTGATATTTTTTCAGCGTACTATAATAAAAATACCGTTATACCTGGGTCTAGATTATCGTGGTATGGCTACGATAGTGCTATAGGGGTAGGTGCCTGTATTTTAAAAACACAGGATAACACCTATGTAGTTAGTTTCACCGGTGTGAATATGAGTAATCTTTTTGATATAGTATCAACTACTCTTTGGCTTGGTAGTGTTAAACCACTGCCCTCTGCAAATTCTACCTTTACACAAGGAAATCCGCCGATGGTATCAACGGGGGCTTATAATCTTCTTCAAAGCCTATTAGCACTTAAAGACCCGCAAGCCGATTATTCCAATACAGGAATTTTAGATTTTTTACAAGAAGCAGTTATAGATGCTAACCAGCATCATCACCCCCCTGTACAAATTTACTTTGCCGGACATAGTCAAGCTAGTTTTTTGTCGCTCTATTTTAATGCTATGTTCTTTTCACCTACCATAATCAGTGCTTTTAAGGCCGTGTCTTCTTCAGAACCAATAGTATATACCCATTATTTTGGTTCAGGAGTTCCCAGTGTATTGACTTCAGATATGCTCAATTATTTTGGTAATATATGCACACAGTCGCGAGCAGATAATACCTTACCTATTCGCCAAGTAAGTAAACAAATCGTTTTGTTGGACAAAGATCAGGTAGCGTATATAGTAGGGGGGTATAATGACTACAATTTATCCCAAGCCACGGATTATCCTGTAGCTATCCCGATACTTTTAACACAGCAAGCTACCACTCAGACATTGTACAATGGCACCCATCAGTTCAACTACCTATCTATGCGGACCGCTGGGGCTAAATATTTTGATATTACTTATTTTAAGGATATAGCCCCTATATCTAATTTTCCGATACTGCCATCCGTTTTAAAAACTGTTAAGGATATAGTTACTTTGGTAGGTATTTACCATTATCACAATTCCTATTTACTTTCTATGGGTGGGGTACCTATTCCCGACCCAACTACTGGGAAAATATGGCCGGATAGTTTATAGTACCCTATTTTTTCTGAATCTACGCAGAATGCGTAAATTCATGTTTATATTTGCGTGCGGGTTGGTAAAAATTACTAATACTGGTGGATAGAAGTCTTAACAATTGGTCATCCGACACATTTCATAGACACAGATAATGCAATTTGGAAAGAAACTGAAAACAATGAAAGCAGAAGAGCCCTTATTTGATAACATAAACCCTAACCTTAATTACCAAATAAAAAATGGTGACTGCTTAACAGTTCTTAAAAATACGCAAGACAAGAAATTTGATCTTATTTTAACTTCACCACCTTATAATGTTGGCAAATCCTACGAGACAAAAACAAGCATTGAAAAATATTTAGAAACCCAAGAAGAAATAATAATAGAGCTTATTCGTGTACTTTCCGACAAAGGAAATATTTGCTGGCAGGTGGGCAATTATGTTGATAAAGGCGAGGTATTTCCATTAGATATTTACTACTATCAAATATTTTAAAAATATGGATTAAAACTTCGTAACCGCATTATTTGGCATTTTGGTCATGGACTGCACGCTATCAATCGGTTTAGTGGACGCTATGAAACCTTGCTATGGTTTAGCAAGACCGATAACTATATTTTTAATTTGGATAAGGTGCGCATTCCTTCAAAATATCCCGGTAAACTACATTTTAAAGGACCTAAAAAGGGATTACCTTCCGGCAATCCGCTCGGAAAAAATCCAAGTGATATTTGGGAAATTATGGAACAAGATTGGGAAAATGGCATGTGGAATATTCCTAATGTAAAATCTAATCATCCTGAAAAAACAAATCATCCCTGCCAGTTTCCAATAGAGCTTGTTGAACGCTGTGTTCTTGCTTTAACAGAAGAGTACAGTTGGGTATTAGATCCTTTCGCTGGTGTTGGTTCGACTGTGCTTGGGGCAATTAAAAATAATCGTAACGCAATGGGAATAGAAAAAGAAGAAGACTATTGTACCCTTGCTAAGCAAAGAATTAAAGATTATAATGATGGTAATTTAAAATTCAGACCCATTAATAAACCAATTCACCAGCCAACCGGTAAAGACAAGGTTTCTCAAATTCCTCAACAATGGTTACAACTTCAACAGAGTGATAGCAAAGAAAAATCAAATAGCTTAAACCAGAATCATCCATGAAAATAGCACAGAAATATTCTCATTTAAACGGAGAAGAATATCTTATTTCCAATACGCTACCCCCTTTTTGCAATTGTTGTAATAGCGTCAACAAGTTTATCAAGGTCTGCTAATCGTGTATAAACTTGAGGGGTAATTCTTACACAATTAATATTTGCATAAACCATTGCCGAGGCATGTATTTTATAGTCATCGAATAATTGGGCATTAAGATCATTGGGGGTAATGCCCTCAATGCTGATGCCACAAATCGCACAAGAATATGTCGGTTTTAATGAAGTATGCAGTTTTACGCCTTTCAAGTCTTTTACTTGTGTAGCCCAATAATCTTTTAGATAGCGCATACGCTCCTCCTTTCGCTTATTACCAATAGCTGTGTGAAAATTGATGGCTTCGCCAATGCCTTGTTCAATAGGAAAACTTCGTGTACCCAGGGTTTCAAATTTTCTAATATCACTACTCTTGGGATTACCATTGCATAGCAAAGGCCATATTTTTTCTATGTTTTCCTTTTTTATCCATAGCATGCCGGTACCAATGGGGGCAGATAAAAATTTATGTAGCGAAGTGCCAAAATAATCACACCCTAATTCCGGAATAGTAAAATCGAGCAAGGCAAAGCTATGAGCCCCATCGACAACTGTTTCAACCCCGTATTTTTTAGCCATAGCACATATTTTTTTTACAGGCATAATTTGCCCTACCCAATTAATAATATGCGTAATGTGTAGGATTTTTGTTTTCGGTGTAAGTGCTTTTTCAAAAGATGCAACAATAATATCATCATTTTCAATAGGAAAATCAAAACTTAATTGCTTGTAAACAATACCTTCTCTACGAGCTCGCTGTTGCCATGCCTGCATCATATTAGGATAGTCTTGTTGTGTCCCGACAACCTCATCGCCCGCTTGTAAATCCAAACCATAAATAATAGTATTCAGTGCCTCCGTAGCATTTCTATTAATAGCAATTTCATGAGCATCACATCCCGCCAGTTTTGCCAACTTAGCTCGTAAGGGTTCCCTTCCCTGATCAAGAATACGCCACATATAATATGAGGGTCCTTGATTAGACAATTTGTTAAAACTCTCAACGGCTTCTTGCACAATACGCGGACTAGGACTAACGCCTCCATTATTCAGTTCAATAATTTCAGGGTTCACCGTATAGGCTTGCTGAATAAAACTCCAGTAGTCTTCATCTTTTGCTACGGCAACATTATTTGCTCCCATCCTTTGTTCATTGATGTTTTCAAAATCTTTAGCATGGACTTTATTAAAAAGACTATTTGTTGCAAAGGCCGTAGTCATCAAACCTACTTGTTTTATAAATTCTCTACGATTATTCATCGGTCATGTTTTAGAACACTATGGCATTATGAAATTTGTATCAGGCACATCAAAATTACCAAATGTTGTTGTAGTGCTATGCAAAAGTAAGAAAATAACGAAAATTGACTTTTGAGAAAGAAAAGGATTTTTGTGAAACTTTGTTGTAGTAATAATTCTATAAATCCTTCACAAAGCCCCATGCCTCATCAAACCAAAAACTATCTTGTGAAATTGCTGTTTTTATGATGTCAATAAAATTTAACTCAAGGTTAAAATTAAGATCATATTTCTTAGCAACTTGACTAATAATATTTTGTACATCTTCTTTGGTCATTATTTTGTAAAGGTGCCCCGATGCAATAATACTTCTTATGTTTACCCTTACTAATGTTGCCAATTGTACATCATTTTCATTGATCAATTCTTGCTTATTGAAAAGTTTATTTGTTTTTTCTCGATAATTTTTATACAACTGCACGATGTTTTCATATTTTTTATCATCATACCGCTGTTGAATAGTCTGTTTATATTTATTTATTGCTTCTATTAGTTCGTCTGCCACCGTTGCTAATACATCACCTTCATGTAATCCTTCTATTGTACTTGTTGACATGATCCAAGCAGTAAGCAAACAAGCTAGTTTATTTTGATTGGTAAAAATAGAAGACTCCATTGTGTAGGATGGATAAGTATAAGCTGGGAGATTTAATACATCTTTAATTTTTTTTTTAATTAACTCTAAGTGATGGTCATTTAATGTATCCCTATCAAAAACAAGTGCCGATTTTGTCCAAAGCGTTCTATTATTTTTTATTTGCTCAAACACTTTTTTATAATGACGGATATCTTCCAGTATGCTATTAATACCACCCATTACCCAAAACATATATTTTGTATGTTTATTATTCAAATTCTTGTTTAACAATAACTTGAGTACTTGAGCATCGCTATTGCCTTCAACAAAAATTAGTCTATCGCACTCCACCGCATTAATCATATCTAACCCTGAGTTACTACCTAAGTCACGGATAATGGGATTTATAAGATCAGGATAAATACCCTTTTTCGTGTGTGGCATGTCAAGGTTATGTTGACTTATAGGCGACAGCTCTTGCGTATCCGTACCAGATAAATGAAATAAGTTTTGATGAGCCGATTTTCTAATAAACGATTCGTTATGCGTAGATATGAATAGTTGTCGTTTGTTCGCAAAACTCATTAATTTAAAAATAAGTCTATCCTGAATATCGCGATGAAGATGGCTATCGGGTTCATCTAATAAAATAAGGTTTAATTGATTGTCCTCTTCAGATTCATAAAGACTTAACAATATATTGATAATTTGCAAAGTGCCACTACCTAATAGTGCAATATCCTTAGGTCTTTTATCATTTCCTGATACATAATTAACAACGACTCGGTTGTTTTTTTTTGTACTAGTTTTGGGGCAAGACAAATCCAATTTTTTGCTATTGTTGGTACCAAGAATACTGTTTAAGTCCAGATTGAATTGAATACGCGTAGTCTCTGTACTACTAAATAATGAAAAAATACGGTTCCGCAACACTTCGTATGATCGCCTTTTTTCGATTCTTATTTTAATATAACTGGGTGTTGCAAAATCTTCTTGATCTTCAATTGCATCAATCGGGCTGGTATAAAATATCTTTAATTGCTGGGGATTATTGTTAAAAAAATGGTTGAATTGTTGATAAGGGAACCGCTTAGCATGCTGCAATTCAATGCTATAAGTGCTTGAATTAGATGAACCAATAATAAAAGCTATTTCTAATTTTACACCATCACGATTCTTAAAGGTGGCTGACAAAACAATTTTCTGCTTTCTATTCCCTTGATAAAATAAGTCCTCAAAAAACGGAATACGAACATTAACCAAATCGCCAAAAGGATATAGTTTATTTGAAGCGACTCCTAAAATCCAATCGCCCTTTTGAAAATTATTGCCCTTACGCTTTGCTTTAGATAATAGTTTTGTAAAACATTCGTGCCATAAAGCAATAGCCTCTAATAAGGTTGTTTTGCCTGAATTATTAACACCTGTAAAAATATTCAATTCTTGGTTAAGGTTAATCTTGATATCTTTAAAAGATTTAAAGTTTTTTATTTCTATTTTTTCAATAAACATATTTACCAAATTTTAATCTTCTAACCACCTGTGCACACTGATGTATTAAGGTCAATAAACCACTATAGCTATTAAATAGACGCCCTAAAATTAAATTTTATTTTACTATTTTTTTATTTTTAGTCAGTTGCAGTCCCAATCTTTTTGAGGTGCTAAGAGGTTTTATTCATGGGTAATGGGTAGAACCTTTAAATGTTTTTTCTTTTGTCTGAACCGTGATTTAAATGATTGGCATGATTGTTCTTTTGTCTGAATCACGGATACACGCATTGCTAAGTCCCCCAGATATATGGCTATTGATCTTTTTTGAAATTTATTTTTTGCCATCAATTGCCTCCCGATTTATATAGAGGACAAATAAATTTAATAACAAGGATTTAGCCCAAATATTATATTGACAACTACTCTGTGACTACTGTTTAACGGTTGCACCCAAATATCACAAATAAAAAAACAACCCGCTAATTTCATTAAAGAGCTCTTTTTCACGCTCTAATACCATTAAAACCTACTGCTCTTAGCACCTCAAACAATGATTTAGCCATATTTTTTCATAATTTTTTTGCAAAACTACTTTTAAAATAAGACTATAAAAAACCTTGAAGGCTTTTCGATACTGGCTATCAAAAGAGTAAAAAGCAAAATTATTTTTATTTTTTTGGATAGCTATATTATTTTAACATCCAATTGCCCATTATACCAAAATATATCAAAAACCTAAGGTGCTAATCTGGCAATTTGCCACCCCTTTTTGTTTTTCTGGTAAATAATTCTATCGTGTAATCGTGCATCACGCCCCTGCCAAAATTCAAAATAACGAGGTATTAATTTTAAACCACCCCAATAATGCGGTCTGTTGATCGTCTGTCCCTTGTGTTCTTGAGAAAAATTTTGAATGCGAGCGGTTAAGAAGGCTTGATCCTTGATTATTTTACTTTGCGGGGAAATAGTAGCACTGATTTGACTATCGTGCGGGCGATTGTTGAAATATCGGTCGCTTATTTCAGGGGCAATTTTTTCAAGATGTCCTTCAATGCGAACCTGTCTTTGCAACTCTTTCCAAAAAAACAAAAGCGAAGCATTGGGTATCTGCATTGCTTCTTGCACTTTTCTACTATTGTAATTTGTAAAAAAAACAAATCCCGATTCGTCGCAATTTGCTAAATATACTATCCGCTGACTCGGTACAAGCGTTCGCCGATTAACAGTAGCTAATGACATGGCATCTGGGTCTAATATATTACTTTGGCATATTTCATCCCACCAAATTAAAAACTGTTCAATAGGTGAGGCTTCAAGGTCATGTTCCTCAAGTTTTAATTTGTTAAAAGGGCTATGCTTAGCAGGTGTAAATATTTTTGACATATTTTATATTTTTAATGGTGGCAATTGTTTGTTATATCGAATTTTGTAGTATTCTTAGAAATATAATTTGGTAAAAGTAATTAATAAAATATCCAACTGACTTTTCTATCTAACTATTTTACTCTTTTGTTATAAATTTAATTGTTTGTATTTTTGCATAACAAGACGCCTTTAATTTGTTAGTGCAATGGTGGATTTTTTTCGATTAGTATCATCAATTAAAATTATAGTCCCCTTTGTTGTGTTTTCAATGGCAACATGGGAGCATTTAGTCAATCAATTTCAATAATTATGTTAACAGTACATAACAGTTTAACGAATCAAAAAGAGCCTTTTATATCTTTAGTTGATGGATTGGTAGGTATGTATGTTTGTGGTCCAACGGTAAGTGGCGAAAGTCATTTAGGGCACGCCCGTCCTTTTATAGTTTTTGATGTTATCAATAGATACTTACAATCTTTAGGGTACAAAGTTCGTTATGTCCGCAATATAACCGATGCTGGTCATTTTGAGGAAGCCGGCATTACAGATACCAACAAGATTGGGAATAAAGCTTTGCTTGAAAAATTAGAGCCCATGGAATTAGTGCAGAAGTATACGCGTTTATTTCATGATGCGATGGCACAGTTTAATAATTTACATCCTAATATTGAACCAACGGCTACGGGGCATATCATTGAACAAATAGATATGATTCAAGCGATGATTAAAAATAAAATGGCTTATGTAGTTAATGGTTCTGTATATTTTGACATTCAGACTTATCATGAATATTTCAGTAAACAAGGTATTCCTTACGGTATTTTAAGCAATCGCAAAATAGAAGATTTATTAGAAACAACGCGTGAACTCGATAGTCAAGATGAGAAAAAAAATAAGGCTGATTTTGCTTTGTGGAAAAAAGCACCGGATAAGCATTTAATGCGTTGGACAAGCCCTTGGGGTGATGGGTTTCCGGCGTGGCATATCGAATGTTCCGCGATGAGTAAAAAATATCTCGGCAACCAATTTGATATTCATGGTGGCGGTCTTGATCTCTTATTTCCACACCACGAATGCGAAATCGCTCAAAGTGTTTGTGTGAATAATCAAATCCCCGCAAAATATTGGTTACATAATAATGTGATTACGATTGAAGGTAGAAAAATGGGCAAAAGTTATAATAATGTTATTAAACTAAGTGAACTTTTCACTGGTAGCCACCCCTTGCTTACACAAGCCTATCATCCCATGGCGATTCGTTTTTTAATCTTACAAAGTCATTATCGTTCAACTTTGGATTTTAGTAACACCGCTTTGCAGAGTGCTGAAAAAGCGGTAAAAAGGTTATGGGATACCTACCAACAATTTTTAACATTCCCAGTTGATTGTACAGATAATCGCCCTGCCGATAATATCGAATTAGAAAAAAAATGTGTAGAATTAGTAGCGTCCTTTGATAGTTACATGGATGATGATTTTAATACCGCACAAGTTATTGGTAGCCTATTTGAACTCTTGCCCACCTTGAATGGCTTACTCAACCAACAGTTACCGGCTCGTGCGTTGTCGGCTAAAACAGTGCTTCTGATTCAACAACAATTAAAGAAATACATAGAAACTATATTGGGTATTCAATTTCAGGTATCGGGTATTTATGAAGATAAAATGAATCGCGTGATGGACTTACTAATTAAGCTAAGAAAAACAGCCAAGGATAAAAAAGATTTTGCAACGAGTGATCAAATTCGTCAGGAGCTCGTAACTTTAGGCATACAGCTTAAAGATGAAAAAGACGGACGAGTAGTTTGGCGGTTTATTTAGTTATGGTTTGCCAATCCAGAAAAGATTCGTATATAATTTTTAGGGGACTAAAAGTTCTCAAAACTCTATCTGTATAGAAATGGTTATTTTGATATTTTAATTTTATTGCTAAAACAATGATCGATACAAAGTATTTTAAAGAATATAGAGGGCATTACTAATTTTCGTGTGAGAAGATTTTGAAGAAAAGTTTTTTAAGGAAGCTAAAAAGGATTTATTACTAAAACAATAAACATAGGTATTACCTTAAATGTTTTTAGACTTTCTATAATTTAGTCAGAATGATTTTATAAACGATCAAAAGAAATTGGTTAAATCATTTTTTGAGGTGCTAAGAGAAGTATGATTTAAAAATAGAAAGCACTTTTCTTGAAGTGCCATAGAATGCCGTTAGGCATGAAATAGGGTTAAGTTTATTTTGTGGGGTGTAAGCCTGTAAAATGTAAATTTTAAAGTAAAAAAAGAGTGCCTAAATATACCAATAAATTAGAGCTAAAAAGTTGCTTTTCCAAACGACCATTTAAAGTTTTATAAGG
>JASGCP010000162.1 GCA_030053995.1 Phycisphaerales bacterium | reverse complement strand
TTGATACACTCAATACATAAATTAGTCTCACCTACTACAAGGGCTTTCTTATAGTTGCGATCAAGGCTACGATGTAATGACATAGGTTGCGTAAATAATTAAAAAGGAAACTAAAAATGGCATTACTAATTTTTGTTGTGTGTGTGTGATAACATACGAAGTTACAAAAAAAATGACTAAATCATTTTTTGAAGTGCTAAGAGGTTTTATTAATGGTTAATGGGTAGAACCTTTACATGTTTTTTCTTTTGTCTGAATTAGGATTTTTAGGATTGTAGGATTTTTTGTCTGAATCACGGATGACACAATAATTTTTAATGGTTAATCATTAGTCCAATCCCCGTTAAAGTGGAAGGATGCGACAGCCAATTCTGCATTTTCAACTTTCAATGAATCACTTTTATTTTGTGGGGAGTAAGCCTGTAAAATTTACATTTTACAGGCTTACTCCCCACAAAATAAGCTTGCCCCCCTTAAAAATATTATAAACAATGACTTTTATAGATATTGCATGTGTAGTTTAAACAATGTAACCTTCAGTATCGTTGTAAAGAACTACAGTCTATTCTGCAAAATCTTAACCTGCTCTTTCTTCCATGCATCAAAATTTCCTTTAAGAATTTCTATTCTAGCAGATTTCATTAGCCAAATATAGAGTGATAAGTTTTGAATACTGGCTAATTGATAACCTAATAATTCATGGGCACTAAATAAATGCCTTAAATACGCTTTAGAATAATTTTGGTTAACTGCATTCGGCAATAAAGGGTCGATTGCTGAAAAATCATTCGCCCATTTTTTATTATCTATATTAATAATTCCTTGTGAAGTAAACAACATAGCATTGCGTCCGTTTCTCGTGGGCATCACACAATCAAACATATCAATTCCTAAAGCAATGCACTCGAGTAAATTCCAAGGTGTACCAACGCCCATTAAATAGCGAGGGCGATTGATTGGTAACAACGAACAACAATAGGCTGTTAAATCATATAAATCATCTAACGGTTCACCAACACTTAAACCACCAATAGCGTAGCCAACAGCATTTTTGCTTGTAACATATTCGCAGGAAATTGCCCGCAACTCTTTAAAAGTGCTCCCCTGCACAATAGGAAAAAAAAATTGTGGATAACCGTATAAATCAGTCGTATTCTTTAACCGATTCAAACAACGATCAAGCCATCGGTGCGTTAATAACATACTTTTCTGAGCAACTGCAAAATCACTCGGGTATGGCGTACACTCATCAAAAGCCATAATAATATCAGCACCAATGCTGCGTTGGACATCAATAACCGATTCGGGACTAAAAAACTGACTACTGCCATCAATATGAGACTGAAAAGTAACGCCTTCTTCTGTAATTTTTCTCTTCTCAGCCAAAGAAAAAACTTGATAACCACCGCTATCAGTTAAAATTGCTCGATTCCATCCCATAAACTTATGTAAGCCTCCTGCTTGTTCTAAAATAGGCGTTTTAGGTCTTAAAAACAAATGATAGGTATTACCAAGAATAATGGGGGCATCAACTATATCCGCTAACTGTTGCTGATTAACACTTTTAACACTACCCACCGTACCTACAGGCATAAAAACGGGTGTTTCTATACGCCCATGAGCTGTTTCAATAAAACCTGCTCGTGCCTTAGTCTGTTGGTCTTCATGCACCAAGGTAAAAAAATCATTCCTCATAATCTATCGCTTAAAAAATGTTACTTATCTAATTTAAAAATTTGTTTTGCAACCATTGATTTTCCAAACAACATTTGCACGGTATAAATACCTGTTTGCAACCGAGACATATCGACTGCCGTAAACTTTTGCATACTATCAGTTACTAATATTTGTCGAACACGATTACCCAATATATCAAAAATGTTAATTTCACTCAGGGCAGTAGGTATTTTAGTAACCTCCAAAATCAAGGTATTCAGGGTTGGTACGGGGTATGCTAAAAAAGTTTCGTTATCATAATTAGGAGCTAAATTTCTCCCATTAATAGACACTTTATCTAAGAACAGGTTATTACCATTACCATTAACGGCTCTAAATGCCACTAAAAAATCTTGATTATTAGCGTATGCTGACAAATCGACTATGGTAGGTTGATTTGACCATTGTGATGTATTAACTGGATAAAAATTATCAGTATTATAGGCACCCTTGGTAGTAGATAAATCGGCACCGCCCTTCGACCATAATACCTTCCATGTTTGCCCACAATCATTAGAAGCTACTACTTGCAACGAATCACTAAAATCAGCACTATATTGCGTATAAGCATATTGAAAACTTAACAACCCCGAATTATATCCTTTCAAATTGATAACCGGTGCTATTAAATAATTTTGTTGCCCAATATTGGGATTATTATAGAAATTAATATAAGCAGAACCTGGTCCGCCATTGCCTGCCAAAAATGTTTGTTGCCAATTAATACTATTATTAGATAACATGCTTATAGTATCCCATCCTAATGGTGGGAAAATAGTACCATCAAAATTTTCATTAATCGGCAAAGGCAAAGAACCAACAACAAACGATATTGAATCAACATTATTTGTTAAATCCTGTTCGCCGGTTGTTCCATTTGGTTGTGTAACTGTAATAACAAGTTTATGAAGTCCTTGGGATAGTTGTGTATAAGGTGTCAAACTTACCGTAGTAGAATTAGCAGGTGTAATTGAGCCCGGCCATGCACTTAAATTTCCTTGCCATGATTGTGTAATTGGTGTACCACCATCTAACTGGGTTATAATCGATAGATTACGGACTGCAAAAGTAGTGCTATAATTGATTAATTGAACAGTAGGGGTAATTGTATTACCACTACAAATGCTACTATTAGGATTAGGATTTTTTATTGTAACTGTTACATCATAGGGCGAGGGAGGCACACCGCCATTAGAAGTTAATAAACTAGTTCTAAAATTGTCCAACGCTATTTGTGAGCGAATATTTTGCCCCTTTGAAAACATCGAATAGCACGGATCTTCGGTGTAATCCATATAATTTTGATATTGGCGCCCAGGTGGCGTAGGTGCATTATCACAACCCGCCACTACTGTTCCGGTTGGACAGTTAGTTGTTGCATCGTTTTGAAAAGGTGTATCGTCCAAAGATAAAGTATTAGGAAAATCGCTTACACAAACGCCATCGCCCCAAACATGCCTTAGCCAAAAATAATGCCCCATTTCATGAACCGCTGTTCTACCCAAATTTAAAACAGCAATTGGGCTACCAGTTATTGATAAATATTGCAAAACAATACCTTGTTGGCTTAAATCATAAGTGTTTTCAGGACTTCCAATAGGAAAAGTTGTATAGCCAACAAGTCCCACCGGTGTTGTATTTGGATCAAAAACACCTACCCAAATATTAATATACCGTTTAGCATCCCAAACGGTATCACCACCTAATGCTGGCGACTTAATAGGATCAAGTTGGTCTAATCCTGATTTTGTCCCTGAAGAAACCCGGACAATACCATTTGTAAGTTGATTATCAGGTGTTCTTTTAGCCAGCGTAAATCGAATTGGCGAATGTCCTCGGACAGCCTGAAAATTAGAAGGAATATTATTACTATCTGAATTAAAGCCACTCCAATCGAGGTTTAACCGTTCAATTTGTTGGTTAATTTGGCTGTTCGTAATGATTGCTGGAGAAGGTAATACAATATGAAACACAACAGGGAAGCTATCGATTGTATTGACTTCCATTTTTACAGGTGCTTGGATCGTGAAATTTTGTAGATAGGCTTCTTCAAGAGAGTCCAATTTTAATTCATTCGTAGCATAAAGTGTTTGGTAATTTTTATTCTTTTGAAATAGGTTATTTAACCATATCATCGTGCCACATTTATCCGACTGGGCAAAAATTGTTGATGCTTTAAGACAGATAACTATAAAAAATAGTATAGTCTTAATATTTCCTTTTCTCATGTACCGCAAAGATAAGATCAAAAATTAAATTACTTGAAAATCTGAGGTAAACCCATTAAAAAATAGAGACGAGGCATGCCCTGACGCTATTTTCATAGTAGAAACAAGGCATGCATCGTCTCTACTGCAGGCTTGATTTTTTCTTTGTTTCTTTCTTTTGTATCAAGACAA
>JASGCP010000033.1 GCA_030053995.1 Phycisphaerales bacterium | reverse complement strand
ATCAAGACAAAAGAAAGAAAAATGACCTTATAAAATACCAAATTATCATTTTTAAGGTCATCAAACTTCTAATATTTTACCCACCCTTTTCGTCATAGAGCCAAAAAATAAATATTAATAATTACCCTGTGAAATATGACAATTACGAATTAACCATTAATTAATATACACCTTTAGTAAATCGACTTTTGTTTGAATCGGTATGTTAGAAATATTTTTCCATGTGTATCCTGCATCGTTGCTTTTCAAAATAGTAGCACCGACGTTACCGGCGCGATTATCTTCCCCTACGGCAATAAATATTCCATTAGGGTAAGCACTAACAGCCCTGAGATTACTAAATGTAGTTTTGGGACTATTAGGTGCACGCCAGGTATTACCTTTGTCTGTGGTTCTTAGTATTTCGCCATCGTATCCTACAACAACGCCTGAATCTTGATTCATAAAGGCTATACCATTAATTGTAAAATTAGCTATTGTTTGAGATACCCATGTATTAGCTGTATCGGTAGTTTTTATTATTACCCCGCCACCTAAAAGTGCAAAAGCAGTAGAATTATTAATGAATAAGACTTTATTAAGAATACCGGTAGCCGTAGTAGATACTTGTTTCCATGTATTGCCTCCGTCTGTGGTTTTAAGTTCGTAAATATAAGACTGACCACCCATGCCTTGGTAAAAATTTCCCATGACAACCCCCACCATATTATTAGCAAAAGATACACTGATAAACTCACCTTGTTGCGGGGAAGTAAGGTAGGGGATACTAGCCCTTGTCCAACTGTTACCGCCGTCAATTGTTTTAAGTATTACTGGAACTGAAATTGGCAACTTGCCCGAGTCATAAACACCAGCAGTAAATCCTTTTAAAGGATCTATAAATGTTATATCTGCCATGGACATATCAGAAAAGCTGTCAGGAAGATTAGTGGACTTCATCCAAGTACTACCACTGTTAAATGTTGATAAAATATTTCCTTGACTAGTAATAGCTCCATTGACATTATTGGAGAACCCGATACCTGTTAATATGGCATTGGGGGATAGGGGATTAGGTAGCAGTTGCCATGTATTGCCACTATCGCTTGAGTTAAGTATGGTGGCATTAGTACCCACCGCAAATAAATTTCCAACATTCAAATTATTATTAGTAGTTTTTTTCACTTGCTTAGTACACGAAATAGTTAAGAATGCAATAAAAAGTATTTTAATTATTTTCATAGATTGATTTTAAAGGGGCTCAATAATATTAATATTTCAGGTGTGTTTAGATAGTTTTATGCGTTTACAGAATATGCTTATGATATTTTAGGTGATAGGTAGCCTATTAGATTAAATAATTATTAGGGATGTTTTCAAAAACTCAATTAATTGTGCGAAGTTATTTTTTTTTTTATAAATCTCAATATTTAATAGGGGTACGCTGGGGCCTATTAGTTGGTTGCTATTTAAAAGTTAAGAGACATTTTCCGGTTCTATGATCAAAAGGCGGGTTTATTTTTTAACATTTTTATAAGGAATGGTATTATAAAAAAACTAAACTGAAACTGGCTAAATCATATTTTGAGGTGCTAAGAGGTTTGATTAATTAATAATTGATAATGGTCAGCCCATTTACCATTGTCAATTTATTTTTTGCCATCGATTGCCTGCAGATTTATATAGAGGACAAATAAATTCAATAAAAAAGGTAGAGGCGCTACATGCATCGTCTCTACCTTTTTTTGACAACTATTCTGTGGCTAAATTATAGTGTTTAAAGGTTGCCCCCCTAATAGAACAAATAAAAAATTACCCAATTAATTTGTGATAGTGCCACCTCTTAGCACCTCAAAATATGATTTAGCCCAACTTATCCTTAAATTGTGAATATTTATTAGTAGCTTCGCAAAATCTTAACCCCAAAATTTAGTTGCTTATGCGTACTGTTATAGAGCCTTATAGAATTAAATCTGTAGAGCGAATTAAAATTACTACGGAAGCTGAAAGAGTAAAGCAATTAGAGCAAGCCAAGTATAATGTATTTAAACTTCCGGCCGCCGAGGTGATGATTGATCTTTTAACCGATAGTGGTACGGGTGCTATGAGCGATGAGCAATGGGGGGCTATGATGGTAGCCGATGAATCTTATGCTTTTGCAAAGAGTTACTATAAATTGGAGAAACAAATTAAGCATATTTTTGGGTATAAGTATTTTTTGCCGGTGCATCAAGGTCGGGCAGCTGAAAAAATACTTTTTTCAAATGTTTTATCTGATATTTTACCAAATGGGAAATATAAAAACGCCGGTGCTAATAGGCATATTTTAAGTAATACACATTTTGATACTACGCGTGCTAATATTGAATTTAACAATGGCACTGCGGTAGATTTACTCACTAATGAAGGTTTAAATCCGGCATCTTTGGCACCTTTTAAGGGTAATATGGATATCGAGAAAATGAGGAATTATATTAAAAAAATAGGTCGCGAAAATATTCCGTTGTGTATGCTCACCATCACGAATAACTCAAATGGTGGGCAACCGGTATCAATGGCTAATATCAAGGCTGTTAGCGAAGAATGCAAAAAACATAATATCCCCCTTTTCCTTGATGCTTGTCGCTTTGCCGAGAATGCGTATTTTATTAAAATGCGTGAAGAGGGTTATCAAAATAAAAGTATTGTATCTATTTGTCAAGAAATGTTTTCTTATTCAGACGGCTGTACCTTTAGTGCTAAAAAAGATGCTATTGTGAATATGGGTGGTATTCTTGCAATGAATAATGCAACCTTGTATGAACAATGTAAAAATATATTAATTATTACCGAAGGGTTTGAAAGTTATGGTGGCTTAGCCGGTAGAGATTTAGAGGCAATGGCACAAGGACTTGTTGAAGTAGTTGAAGAATCGTACCTACACCACCGCATTCATTCAGTAAATTATTTAGGCACTACCTTGCAAAAAATGGGCATTCCACTTGTACAACCAATTGGTGGACATGCGGTCTATGTAGATGTTACTAAATTTTTGCCTCATATAGAAGCGTCTCAGTTCCCAGGCATTGCTTTAGTATGTGCTTTATATCAAAAAGGAGGTATTCGAGCGTGCGAAATTGGTAGTGTCATGTTTGGCTATCAAGATGCGTCTAATAACTTTATTCCATCCCCCATGGAATTAGTGCGCTTAGCTATACCAAGACGCGTATATACCCAAAGTCATATCGACTATGTTATTGAAACTTTTGAAGCAATACAAAAAATCACAAAAACACTTCGAGGATATAAAATGACTAAATCGGAAGTGTTATTACGACATTTCACCGCCGAGTTTACTCAAGTATAGTGTATCTTTGTCATTGATATTTATTAATATTTATGAACGATAACCTTATGCTCAATAAAACAATAGATGAAACGAAACAAGGTACTTGTTTAACAGCAGATACTATTGTGCTTCAAACAGGTTATCCTCAAAAATTTTATATTGAAAGTTACGGCTGCTCCATGAACTTTAATGATAGTGAAATTGTAGCATCCATTCTTAATAAAGCTAATTTTGGTGTTACGAAAGAATTAGAAGAGGCTGATCTTATTTTGTTAAATACTTGTTCTATTCGTGAAAAGGCCGAGCAGACTATACGAAAGAGATTAACCGAGTTTAGAAAATTAAAAATGCGCAAACCTTCTACCTTAGTAGGCATATTGGGCTGTATGGCGGAGCGGATGAAAACAACTTTATTAGAAGAAGAAAAATTAGTTGATATCGTAGTAGGACCAGACGCTTATCGTTCGTTGCCCATGTTAGTAAAGCAAGCAGGACATGGACAAAAAGGGATTAATGTATTACTCAGCCGAGAGGAGACCTATTCGGATATTGCCCCTGTTCGATTAGATAACACCGGTGTCAGTGCTTATATTTCTATTATGCGTGGGTGTAATAATATGTGTAGCTTTTGTGTAGTACCTTTTACACGTGGGCGGGAACGATGTCGCCATTTTCAATCAATCATGCACGAAGCCGAACAGTTGTTTCAACAAGGATATAAAGAAGTAACCTTATTAGGACAAAATGTTGACAGTTATCATTACACCGATGAGGCTACACAGGAGACTATTAATTTTGCACAGCTCTTGGTTAAGGTTGCTATGATAAGTCCGCTTTTACGGGTACGCTTTAGCACATCACATCCAAAAGATATTACTAATGAAGTCATACAAGCTATTCAGCAATACGATAATATTTGCTCTTATATTCATTTACCTTTACAAAGTGGTAGTACGCGAATTTTAGAGAAAATGAACCGTACTTATTCATGGGAATGGTATAAAGAACGCGTTGATACCATTAAAGCACTCATTCCTGATTGTGGACTCAGTGCCGATATTATAACGGGCTTTTGTTCTGAAACAGAAGAAGACCATCAAGCAACTTTAGTAGCTATGCGTTATTGTGCTTATGATATGAGTTACATGTTTGCTTATAGCGAAAGACCGGGTACCTATGCACAAAAGAAATTTGCCGATGATGTTCCTGATACAGTAAAAAAAAGACGACTACAAGAAATTATCGAACTGCAAAATCAATTGTCATTAGAAAGTTATAGTAAAGATATTGGCAAGACTTTTAGTGTATTGATTGATGGCGAAAGTAAACGAAGTGTAGCCGATTGGAAGGGGCGTAATAGTCAAAACAAAACCATAGTATTTCCCAAAAAGAATAATTATAAACCAGGTGATTTTGTAAATGTTTTGATTCACGATTGCACACAGGGTACTTTATTGGGGACGGTGCAGGATTAATGATTTTTTCTTTTGTCCCTCCTAATGCTATAACTGATTTTTTTTTCACTTATCTGAAGCATTATTTCCATGACTAAAGGATGGTAGAATTATTTTTACAAAGTATCAATTGCATTTTGATTGATCTGGTGCGTAAATATTCAAAAAACTGGTTTTCCTAAAATAGTATTTTGTATTGTTTGGTATTTTTTAAAAAATCCAATAAGAAAGGACACGGAGCGATAGAACGAAAAAAAACTATATATTTTTTTTATTTTTTTAGCTTTTTGTATTTCATTTATTGTTTATGTTTGCCCCCCTCCTGAATAAAAAAACATTAAAATATGGATAATGCGAACAATACCCCAGTGAAAGGTACAAGAAAAAGCAGAACAAAAACGAACCAATCATCCATCGACATTAATCCTTTGATAACTGGTAAAATACCGCCTCAGTCTAAAGACATAGAAGAAGCAGTAATCGGTGCCATATTATTAGAAAAAGGTGCTTTTGATGTTGTAAAAGAATTAAATCTTACGGCTGATTGTTTTTATGAACCAGCACACCAAACGATATTTGGGGTTATGGAATCTATGCAGATAAACGCTAAAAATATAGACTCGTTGACGGTGTCCGATGAGCTAAAAAAACAGGGTAAATTAGCAGAAGTCGGCGGTTATCTCTATTTAGTTAAACTTACTCAAGCGGTGGTCAGTGCTGCTCATATAGAGTCGCATACGCGTATTCTGATTGAGAATTATATTAAACGAAGGCTTATTGTAGCGAGTACAGAAACGATTAGTGAATCCTATCAAGATGGTAGTGATGTATTCAATCTTTTAGATGCTACTGAAACGCGTATTTTTGAGTTAACGGCTAAATTTTTAAAAACAGGCATGCAAAGTATTGAATCTATTTTAGCAGATGTACATGCACGAATAGATTTGTTGCGTACTAGAAAATCACATATTTCAGGTATTCCTAGTGGGTTTAATAATTTAGATAGAACAACACATGGTTGGCAACCGTCTAATCTTATCATTCTAGCCGCAAGACCATCCATGGGAAAAACTGCCTTTGCCCTTAATTTGGCTATGAATGCAGTTTTTCACCCAACCGAGCCGGTTCCCGTAGCGTTTTTTAGTTTAGAAATGGGTGCCGAAGAATTAGCACAGCGGTTAATTAGTATGGTTAGTCAGGTGTCAATGGGTAATATTAAAGTGGGTAATTTACACGATGATGATTACAACAAGGTACTGCAAGGTATGAATAAACTGGCCGGTGCTAAACTAATCATTGATGATACGGCTTCAATAAACATTTTTGAATTTAGGGCTAAAGCACGCCGTTTGGTCAATAAGGATAAAGTGGGGATGATTGTTATCGATTTCTTACAATTAATGAGTGGCATGGGCGAACGCAATACCAATCGTGAGCAAGAGATTAGTACAATTTCTAGAAACCTTAAAATATTATCTAAAGAACTAAAAATACCAATTATTGCCCTAAGTCAATTAAATCGTCAAGTAGATACTAGAAAAGAAAGTAAAATGCCCCAACTGAGTGATTTACGCGAGTCTGGTGCCATTGAGCAAGATGCCGATATGGTCATATTTTTTTATCGCCCTGAATATTATGAACAAACCCAAGATCCTTTTGGCGAAAGTACAAAGGGGAAAGTGGAACTGAAAATTGCAAAACACCGTAATGGTAGTTTAGAAACATTTGCTTTTAATGCCAAATTAGATATACAATTATTCGAGGAAATTGGTGTGGTGGGTAGTGACGGCAATATCTATAATAATGAACAAAACAAAGCACCAAGCTATTTAAAGTTAGAGTCGGTTATGAATCAAGAACCAAGAGAAATAGAACCTGACACTAATTCAAGCAATTATTTTGGTTAGCCGTGCCCTATAAAAATCGTATTGATATTACCTTATTTTTTGGATAATGGACAAAAAGTAGGCTACAAACTCTCAAATCCCTTGATAGTATAATGCCTGTCCGTCTTCTGCTCTATAGTAGAAACACGAACATATAAAACAGATATTTTATCCTCCCTTTTTTGTCTTAATTTCATCTTTGTAGGTACTGTTCAAAAAAGTGTGTAACTACGCTGGGGGCAATTTGTTGGACAGGTTGAGAGCAAAGTTAAGATAGAATTTTTCTGCCTTAGTGATTGTATGGGTTACGAAATACACTACTTTAAAAAGAACAAAATATTACTTTTTTAATCTTTGATATTCTTGCATATCTGCATTATAGCCATCAATGTCGCCTAATCTTTTTTTAGCGTTTCCTTTGTTGCGATATGCTTCTGCGAAATCAGGTTTTAATTCTATTGCTTTGTTATAATCCGCAATCGCTCCGCCATAGTCGCCTAATTCTTTTTTAGCGTTTCCTTTGTTGCGATATGCTTCTGCGAAATCAGGTTTTAATTCTATTGCTTTGTTATAATCCGCAATCGATCCGTTATAGTCTTGTAAATCAGCTTTAGCGTATCCTCTATTATAATATACTTCTGCGAAATCAGGTTTTAATTCTATTGCTTTGTTATAATCCGCAATCGCTCCGCTATAGTCCCCTAATTTTATTTTAGAGTTTGCTCTGGTGGTATATGCTTCTGCGTTATCAGGTTTTAATTCAGATGTGTCTATGCATTCTGTTTGTGCCATAAAAAAAGTTTTACAAAAGTAAGAATTAAATTAATTTTCGCGTTAGTAATTGTAGGGGCGACGAAGTCGGTACGAAGTACGGATACCCCCGCAAAGCAGGGCTCGAGCGTAAGCGGGGGGAACGCCCTAAAATAAAAAAGACACTATAATTAAGAAAAATAGCTATTAAAAAAATAAAAAGAATTTTGTTTTTTTAAATTTACTAAAAAAAGTAGCCTACTTTTTGTCCATTAATCCGATTTTTTTATTTTAAGCACGAGTATAACATTATAATCAACAACGCAGTTTTGTTGAAACAGTATATCAAATTCAAATCCACATTTTTTAGCACAAGCTAACATAAAGGATAATCCCATATCGGCGTGTTTATGATGCGGATTAGTAGGTTCATTTTTTGCTTGAGCATGTGCTTCATAAACTTTTTGATCTGGGAAAACAAGAATGAGATTACCATTAGGTTTAAGAATCCTTATAAATTCTTTAAGTCCTTTTGCCGTATCTTCAAAATCTTCAATTAAATGGCTCGAGTAAACATAATCATAATAGTTATCGGTAACTGGTATCGGTTTATTAATAACATCACAAGGAATATTTACTCTATCGTTGCCGGTTCGTGCATAAGGTTTGGCATAGTCAATGCCATCGCAATTTTCTTTAATTATTTTGTCTCCTCCAAAACCAATATCACATCCTTTACCTATACAATAAGGCAAAACGAATGAACGCACTTTGGATGTTTCTGAAGGGTATTGGGGTGGTTCGTTAAAATTTAAAATTCCTTTTCTATGTAAAAACCGTCTTAATGAGCGATAAAATGTGATCATATTTTTTTAAAAGATGTGCCTGTTGTATAAAAAAATCTGCAAACCGGTAAGTGATGCTCCCTTTGGTTTGTTTGAAACTAGGGGGGCGAAGTTAAGATAAAAATTATAAAGTAAAAATATTGTTTTGACGAACGGAAGCAGTGTCTAAGAGCAATAATATCGATCCTTCTCTGTTTATCAAGCGAACTGTTTCACGCAGTCATCTAATATTTTTTCTAAAGATGATAATTCGTTAGCGGTAACCAATAGTTGTCTTACCGGTTTAACATGGGGATACCCTTTCAGATAATTAGCATAATGCTTGCGCATTTCTAAAATACCCAAGGTGGTACCTTTCCATGCTACACTTTTTTGAAGATGTTTTTTTATAGCTATAACGCGGTGTTCAATAGTAGGGGGTATAATTTCTTTACCGGCTCTTAGGGCTTTTATTTCGTTAAATATCCATGGGTAACCAATGGCTGCTCTACCAATCATAATACCATCTACGCCGTATTCTTTTTTATATAAAAGTGCCTTTTGTGGACTATCTATATCCCCATTACCAAAAATGGGGATGGTTATGTTTCGATTCTGTTTAATTTTTGCAATCCAGTTCCAATTAGCTTCACCCTTATATAATTGTGATCTTGTTCTGCCATGAATGGTCAGTGCTTTGATGCCAACGTCTTGTAATCGTAAGGCTACTTCTTCTATATTAATTGAATGGTCATCCCAGCCCAATCGTGTTTTAACGGTTACTGGTAAGGTGGTTGACTGGATAACGGCTTTCGTGAGTTTAACCATTAGGGGTATATCTTTGAGGACGGCAGCACCGGCACCTTTACAAACAACTTTTTTAACAGGGCAACCAAAATTTATATCTACTAAATCGGGCTCAACAGCTGAGACAATAGCACTAGCCATGCCCATAACTTCTTCATCGCCACCAAATATTTGAATCCCAATTGGTCTTTCTTCTGGAAAAACGTCTAATTTTTTCATGCTTTTAATTGCATCGCGTACCAATCCTTCGCTACTGATAAACTCCGTGTACATCATATCGGCACCATGATCCTTGCATAACGCACGAAACGGCGGGTCGCTAACATCTTCCATGGGTGCTAATAATAAAGGAAAATCTGGCAAAGTGATTTTTCCAATCTGAACCATATAAAATGAATATAGTTATCGTATTTGGTTAAAAATACTTATTATTTATCTCTTGTATGTATTTATCATGTTCTTTTAAAGAGTATCCTGTAAAAATATTGTATCACTTTTTGTTAAAATTTGCTAAAAAATGCTTACATTTGCGATAATCTTTTAAATAAAACAGTAAATAAAATGAAAAAAATTTTGTGTCTCGTATTAGCTCTTTTTGTAGTTGGTTTTGTATTTGCAAGTGGTCCCGTTCCAGGTGATTCTACGGCACATTGTTGCAAAGATAAGAAATCTTGTTGCAAAGATGGTGCTAAGTGTGAAAAATCTAAACATCATCATGATAAGAAAGATGAAGTTATTAAAGCTAGTGAATTAACACCTAGTACACCTGTTCAAGGTGCTCCAGCTAATAATAATTAATTAGCCAATGATTTTAAAAAAAAGCTCTATGGAATTTTCATAGGGCTTTTTTGTTTTGGTAGTTTTTCATGAAATGATTATTTAATTGGTTTTATGCACCACCTTGCGGATGTTGTTAATTTTTTAGAGTCGCGGTTTCCTGCAGTCTTGCAGGAGGATTATGATAATACGGGTTTATTATTAGGGCATCCACACGACCTTTGTACCGGAGTTTTGTGTACATTAGATGTTACGCCCGCTGTTGTGCAGTATGCAGTAGCGAATAACTGTAATTTAATAGTAGCTCATCACCCGCTTATTTGGAAAGGACTAAAAAAAATAGATACCGAAAGTTTAGTTGGATATGTAGTTGAACAACTTGTTGTTAAGCACATAGGGGTATATGCTATACATACGAATATGGACAATCATTTGCAGGGGGTGAGTAAAACGATAACCGATTTGTTAGCATTGAATCAGGTGCACGTATTATTACCTAAGACCGTGCAGGGCATGGCAACCCATCATGACGCAACGCACATAGGCACGGGTGCTATTGGTTATCTTAGTAATCCTGTGTTGGAACATGTTTTTTTAGATCGCCTTAAACAAATATTTTCAGTACCCGTTATTAAACATAGTGCCTTGCTCGGAAAGCCTATTCATAAAGTAGCCTTATGTGGTGGTAGTGGATTATCTTTATTACCTGTTGCACAACGATTAGATGCTGATGTATTTATTACGGCAGATATTAAGTACCATGACTATTTTGAAGCACAAGGGAAACTTGTTTTAATAGATATTGGTCATGGTGAATCAGAGCAATTTGTTGCACCGTTGCTTTGTAAAATATTGCAGATGCAATTTCCTTGGCAAACGGTGCGTTATTTTGACAATACAAACCCTGTTTTTTATTATTGAATTATATGTTTATGAGACAATACCTTGACACCCCCTTGCACCAGGGATTACGAAAAAAGCTCGTTGATGAATTACGGAGTAAAGGTATTAAGGATGAGCTTGTATTACAGGCAATTTTAAAAGTTCCCCGACATTTATTTTTTGATTCTATTTTGGATAAAGTAGCTTATGAAGATAGGGCATTTGCCATTGGTGCGGGGCAAACTATTTCGCAACCTTATACAGTTGCCTTTCAAACACAAGCATTATCGGTCAAGAAAAATGATAAAATATTAGAGGTGGGTACCGGTAGTATTTATCAAAGCTCTATTTTAGCTGCGTTAGGAGCCCGGGTATTTACTATAGAAAGACAAAAGCTTTTGTTTGATAACAATAAGCATTTTTGTTTGAAGCACCAATATCCTACCATTAAATTTTTTTATGGTGATGGTTTTGAAGGTATCCCCGCTTTTGCCCCTTACGATAAGATATTAATTACCGCGGCAGCACCTTTTGTGCCACCTAAATTAATCAATCAATTGAAGGGTGGGGGTATTATGATTGTGCCCATACAAAACGCTGAAGATAGTAACCAACGAATGACGCGTCTAACTAAGTCCATTACCGATGATACCATACAAGAGGAGTTTTTAGATAATTTTTCGTTTGTTCCCATGTTAAAAGGAACGGCTAAATAGTATGATAGTAAAACATCTACTGGTATTCTGGCTGTATGGGAAGGGTAATCAATGTGTAATTTAGTTGCGTTAACGCCCTCATTTAGTTATAGAACCTTTTTTTTGAACTATCAAAATAAAAAAATACCTTTACTGAAATAGACTAAAGCATTTTATAAGATTCCCTATTTTATAACAATAAATTATATTTTATGGCTATCAAGATTACTGATGAATGTATTAATTGCGGTGCATGCGAGCCCGAATGTCCTAACAATGCTATTTATGAAGGTGGTGTAGAGTGGGCCATTCAAGATGGTACAACGGTAAAAGGTATTTTCAAGTTAATGGATGGTAAGCAAGTTAATGCCGATCAAAAATTGGAACCTATAAAATCTGATACATACTATATTACGCCCAATAAATGCACCGAATGTCAGGGCTTTCATGAAGAACCTCAATGTGCTGCTGTTTGTCCTGTTGATTGTTGTATTCCTGATGAGCAGTATCGTGAGACTATTGAGGAGCTATTATCTAAAAAAGATAGATTACATATTTAGTTTTTAAGCATACGGCTTTTTACTTGAACATCTTTTTCAAAAATCCAGTAATTGGTTGGGAATAATGATTTGGGCAGACTAAAGTTCTTATCAAATATCCCGTATAAAGTACTACCGCTACCCGACAAAGACGCAAAGTGTGCTCCTAAGTTATAGAGTTTATCTTTTATTGTTGCCAGTTCAGGATAGGCCTTATAAATAGGTTTTTCAAAATCATTTATTAAATATATTGGCCATTCCTTAACGGGTCTGTTGATAATTGATAGTATAGAATTATTTTTTGGGGTTATGCTAACTTGTGCATAAGCCCATGCGGTAGGTATGTTTGTATTCGGTTTTATGAGAATGATTTTATAATCATCAAGGGCTACGCTTATTTTTTCCAGTATTTCGCCTTTATTGCTGCCAATACAGGGTGTGTTGTACATAAAGAAAGAACAATCGCTGCCTAATTGTTGTGCATAACCCAGTATTTGTTCATCGGTGCATCCCAACTTGCAAAGGCTATTAATTGTTTTTAAAGTAAAGAGACCATCAGCACTGCCACCGCCTAACCCTGCTCCAGTTGGAATATGCTTGTGTAGGTGCATATACAAATTGGGTAATTGTGGATAGTCTTTTTTTAGTAATTTGTAGGCGTGGACGCATATATTTTCTTGTTCGCAATGTGCCCAAGTAAGTCCTGTTTGTTTTATTACAGTGCCCGATGCGGTGGGCAAGACTTCTAAAATATCATAACAATGATGTACAGGATAGAAAACCGTTTCTATATTATGAAAACCGTCCTTTCTTTTACCCAAAATATGTAATCCTAGGTTAATTTTAATATTTGGAAAACAAATCATGGGTGCATATATTTAGTAGGTATGTTGTCTTACCTATAAGGGTGGTGTTTTTATTGTTTTCGTTTTTTTAGTTCATCTCTTATCCAGATAGCTTTTTGGTAATCTTCCTTTTCAATCACTTGTTCTAAAAGCGATTCCAGGTTTGAACTCGACAAGCTACTGAGTGTATTTTTAAATTCGTCATCAATAGAGGCAATCGGCGATTTACTTCTACTCTTTTTTTTGCTTTTTGCAGAAGGGCTGTTATCTTGTTCTTCATCTGCAAAAGAAGGGGGAGTCATATCGCTCGACACTTGCTCCAAAATTGATTCATAAATATAAATACGACAGCGATTTCTTAGGGCTATTGCAACGGCATCGCTCGAGCTACTATCGATTTGAACAACTTTATTGGTTTCCTCGTTGATACAATTGAGATAGGCAAAATATATACCTTCTTCTAAATTGTAAATGAGCACTTCTTCTAATTTAATTGAAAATTTATCTAAGATGTCCAATAAAATATCATGCGTACAGGGGCGCCTTGGTTTAATATGCTCCATAATGAAATGGAGAAAACGAGCTTCATATTTGCCAATAATAATGGGTAGTTTTCTGGTACCACCAACCTCTTGTAAAATTACGGCATGTGAGTTAAAATTACTTTCCTTGTTTTGTGCTTGCGCTATGGCAATTACTTCTAGTTCTACTTTTTTCATGGTTAATATATTGACCTATTTTTTTAGAATACTACGCACCTTATCTTCAAAAGTAATAATTTATTTAAATGAATTTCATTTTTTATTTCATGGAACGAGACTGAATAATTTTGTTAATTTATTTTAGGTAACTATATACAATTATAGACTACCCCTTTTCGTCATAGAGCCCGATAATTGAAGAATGTATATCAACAAGATAGAGAGACAGCTACTGAAAGTGAAGTTATAGGCAATATATTGTACTGAGAAATGAGAATAGGTAATAAGGATTAGTCTCAAATTTTATACAATTGCCTTATTTTATATTATCTTCACAAAAAACGATTAGTATGGCAAAACATATATTTGTAACGGGGGGCGTTACAAGTAGTTTAGGTAAGGGGATTATTGCTGCTAGTGTTGCTAAATTGCTTCAGGCACGAGGTTTTATAGTAACGATACAAAAGTTTGATCCGTATATTAATGTGGATCCTGGTACTTTGAATCCTTACGAGCACGGGGAATGTTTTGTTACCGATGATGGTGCAGAAACAGATTTAGATTTAGGTCATTATGAACGATTTCTTAGTATTGCTACATCAAGGGCTAACAATGTTACAACAGGACTTATTTATCAAACGGTTATCAATAGGGAACGCGCAGGTGATTTTTTGGGAAAAACGGTTCAGGTAATACCACATATTACTGATGAAATTAAGAGAAGAATGATGTTGTTAGATATTGAAAATAAGTTTGATATTATTATTACTGAACTGGGCGGAACGGCTGGTGATATTGAAAGTTTACCTTTTACCGAGGCTGTTCGTCAGTTACAATGGGAGTTACCCAAAGAAGATATTATGCTCATTCATTTAACCTTGCTACCGTATTTGAAGGTAGCCCAAGAGTTAAAGACAAAGCCAACACAACATAGTGTTAAAATATTGAGTGAAAATGGTTTACACCCCGATGTAATTGTTTGCCGTACCGAACAAGTAATACCCAATGAATTACGAAAGAAGATATCGCAATTTTGTAATGTTAAACCCGATGCGGTAATAGAAGCCATTGACGCTGATACTATTTATGAAGTCCCCCTGTTGATGCTTAAAGAAAAGCTCGACTCACTTTGTTTACAGAAACTCAATTTAGCCTCTAAGAAACCATTGGATATGGGTGCATGGGAGTATTTTTTACATCGATTAAAGAGCCCCATGAACACCATTAAAATCGGTTTGATTGGTAAATATATTGAGTTGCAGGATGCTTATAAGTCTATTCTCGAAAGTTTTGTTCATGCCGGTGCTTATAATGATATTAAAGTACAAGTTATTAGTATCCATAGTGAATCGTTGAATGTTGATAATGCTCATGAAAAACTTGGCTCCTTAGATGGTCTTTTGGTGGCACCCGGTTTTGGTTTAAGAGGTATCGAGGGCAAGATTTTAGCAGTTCGTTATGCACGCGAGCAAAGGATTCCTTTTCTTGGTATTTGTTTAGGTATGCAAATGGCGACTATTGAGTTTGCCCGCCATGTGTTGAATTTAGAATCGGCTCATTCCACTGAAATAGTCCCCAATACGCCTTACCCGATCATCGCATTGATGGAAAATCAAAAAACTATTTCGCAGAAAGGCGGTACGATGCGTTTAGGTGCTTATGCTTGTGATATTAAAGAACACTCTTTAGCTTTTGATGCTTATCAAACTAAACTTATTTATGAACGACATCGCCACCGATACGAATTTAACAATCAGTTTTTAAAACAATTTGAAGAGGCCGGTATGATTGCAACCGGCAAAAATTCAGAAACCAATCTTGTTGAAATTATTGAGTTATCAAACCATCCTTTTTTTATTGGTGTACAGTTCCATCCAGAATTAAAAAGTACGGTTGAGCGACCAGCACCTTTGTTTCTTAAATTTGTTGAGGCATGCAAAAACTATGCTAAAAGCAAAATTACACCTTAAAATAATATCATGGTTGAAATGAAGCAACCGTGAACCAAGATGGTGTAGTTGGTTTTATAGAGAGCGTTAAAGTATCCCAATTTGCCCGCCATCAGTTGTTATAAAAATAGGATTTCTACTTCCAGCTGCTACTGCCGTTTGTTCGTTTGCAAAACTAATACCATATAAAAATGATTCACCTTTAGGACCATATACAGTTGTCCATGTTATGCCTCCATCGGTTGATCTAATAATTGTATTGTAATCGCCCACAGCTATTAAATTTTTTTTGTTTGTTGGATAATAAGCTATTTGTTGTAGCACAAGTGTATTAAGGTTGGGTATTTGCACCCATGTCTTTCCGCTGTCTATGGTATGGATAATAACACCAGCACCGTCTTGTACTGTTTCATCACCACCTACCGCAAATCCTTCGTTGGGTGTTAAAAAAATAATACTTTCTAAATCATAAGTTGTTGGACTTCTTACGCTTAACCAGGTCCTGCCACTGTCCGTAGATCTATAAATTATACCCTCTTCACCTACCGCACAAACAACAGCTGGTGTAGCATATTGGCAAGCAAAAAGAGGCAATTTTGTTGCCACTAAATTCCATGTGTTACCGCTATCTTTGGTTCTATAAATATAACTTTCTTCACTCACAGCAATGCCATCTATCCCATTTGAAAATGCAATCCCATTAATAGTATAGTTTGTGTTGGGGTTATTAACTGGTACAAAGTACCAATTTATTCCGCCATCTTTTGTTTTTATAATCAAGTTGTTAGATGTTGCTTTGGCTATTGTTGCAAATCCAACAGTGTTGCTTGTAAAGATCATTTCGGTAATGTTCATATCGATAGCAATTGGATTGCTAATATTCATCCAATTGTTTAAATTATTTTCTGATCTAAGAATGGTGCCGTTAACCCCGCCTAATAAAAAACATAATTTTTATTAATTATATCACTATTGGGTACAGAACTAACTTGTTTTGTGCACGATACTATGAATAGCAAGATTAAGCAACATACTAAATATATGAACCGCATGTAATTATATTTATTGGGACAGTCGAAAAAAATATTGTTTAAAGTTATTTTTTGATGTGAATGTAGTGAGTTTTTATTTGTATTAAAAATAATTTACCCCCTTTTTTTAAAAATAGTTTTTGAAAAAGGGGGTATTGTTTGTATTTTAGTTTTTTAATTCTATAACGCCACAAGCTAATCGAGCACCAGAATTCCCGCTCGGTTGTACCGTATATTGATCCATACCTCCATGAATCACTATTACCTTACCTACAATATTAGTAGTAGTATCGCCCCCAATACTCCATCCACGTGGTACTGTTTTGGTAAAATTGGCGGTTCCATTTTTAGATACGGTAAAATTGCCAATATCACCGATATGACTGGTGTCGCCACCCGTACAATCTCCGTGAAGTTTTTTCGTTGTATTCCAATGGGTGTAATAAGTTGCTTCATTTATATTGCCATCGCAATTGTCTGCTACGGTAGTGCTATATCTACTGTCATGGTGTAAGTGTGTGCCTCTTAAAGAATCCCCAACCCAGCCGGTAGTAGGATATCCAGATATCTGCAAATTCATCACTACGGTTCCATCGGCATATTGACTAAAAGTAGCCGTTCCGTATATGGAAGAACCAGTTCCAGAAGAATAGCCGGCAATGGTAGCAGTAGCTTGAGCAGTAATATTTTGCGAGTTTTTCTTAGTACAAGCAATTAATAAGCAACAAATAAGGGGAATGTGATACAATTTTTGCATAAACATTTTTTTGGTAAAGAGCAATTAAAGAATACGGTTAGTAAAGGTAATAGAAATAATTGGAAACAATGACTTTTTTGAGCTACTATTTTATTGGCTGTATTTTGGCTGTATTATAGTGGTTAGTGGTTACCCCAAAAAATAGTGCAAATAAAAAAATGCCCCCTCATTTCGTTAGAGAGGGCTAAATCATATTTTGAGGTGCTAAGAGAAGTAAGTTTTAATGTTATTAGAGCATGAAAAAGGGCTCTCTAATGATAATGATAATAGGTGGTTTGTTTTTTTATTGGTGCTATTGGGGGCAACCGTTAAACACTATAGTTCAGTTACAGAGTAGCTGTCAAAAAAGTAGAGACGCTGCATGCAATGTCTCTACTTTTTTCTTATTAAATTTATTTGTCCTCTATATAAATCTGGATGCAATTGATGGGAAACAAACAAATTTCAAAAAAAGATTAATGTCATATATCTGGGGGGACTAGTAATCCGTGTATCCGTGATTCAGAAAAAAGAACAATCATGCCAATCATTTAATCATATAAATCATGGTTCAGACAAAAGAAAAAAAATTAAAGGTTCTAACCATGATTCATTAATAAAACCTCTTAGCACCTTAAACAATGATTTAGCCTATTTCTTTTGATCGTTTAAAAAATCATTCTGACTGAATGATAGAAAGTTTATAAACATTTAATGTAATATACCTATGTTTATTTTTTAGTGATAAATCCTTTTTTAGATTCCTCAAAATCTTTAGTTCTATGACGAAAAGGGTGGGTAACTTAGCTCACTTTCATATTGATTACCATTGAGCGTATAGCCTTTGCCCTCAGAGGAAGGGCGTTGCAAAACAAGGCGAACGAAGTGCCCATCGAAAATGGGCAGAGGCGAATATATCAAAGAAAGCGAGTGGTATCGATGCTAAAATTGTAAAAAAGCAAGAAAGTTATATCCAATCGCTACCACTCGCTTTCTATATATCCGATGCCATTCATTTTCGATAACGCAGCGAGCCGTAGTT
>JASGCP010000032.1 GCA_030053995.1 Phycisphaerales bacterium | reverse complement strand
TGCCATTCATTTTCGATAACGAAGAGAGCCGTAGTTTTGCAGCCCTTACTCTGCAGGCTTGATTTTTTCTTTGTTTCTTTCTTTTGTATCAAGACAAAAGAAAGAAAAATGACCTTATAAAATATCAAATTATCATTTTTAAAGTCATCAAACTTCTAACATTTTACCCACCCTTTTCGTCATAGAGTTGAATAATTTAATCTATACTCAGCAAGAATATTGGCTTAGTATCTGTAAAAGATGTTTTGTTTTTTCAGTTGGATCAGTAGCATTTCTAATAGCACTTGAAATAGCAAACCCGTGTACACCTATTTTTAAAAGTGGCTCGATGTCTGTATCTTCAATACCGCCAATTGCAATAATAGGAACGGATGCTTGAAGGTTGTTTTTTATAGACCCGATGATATTTTCATATCCTTTATATCCTAAAAAAGGCTTCATGTCAGTCTTTGTTTCTGTCTTATGCCATAATGGACCTAACCCGATATAGTTAATGGGCAAACGAAGTGCTTGTGTAACTTGTAAATTGGTATTACAAGTATAACCTAATATTACCTCCCTTCCTAACAAGGCACTACCTTGTAGAATATCCATATCTTCTTGCCCAAGATGGCAACCATCTGCCTGAATAGCTTGTGCACAATACACGGAATCATTGATTGTTAAAAGAGTTTTATAATGTTTACAAATATGCTGCACTTCAAATGCCGTTTTTATGAAAACTTCATCAGGTGTGTTTTTGAGCCGTAATTGTACCCATCGACATCCCCCTTTGCAAACAGCTTCTACTTGCTCTACAATAGGGTAGTCTTTAATAGGGTGTGTAATGTACATCAGTCGCGGTAGGGTATAGTTATCCATCTCATTATTAATTTATTTGAAGATTTGTATAAAAAAGGTTAATCTATTTTTTTTAAATGAAGGTGTATTGGCGGTGCAATACGCTAAGTTAGCCTATTAAAACTGTTCAAAGACTGGTTTGTTTTTATTAGTAGGTCGGGTGTTAAAAAAATAAAGTGGCTTTATACATTCTAAAATATTATAGCTCAATAAAAAAAACTATCTTTGTCATTCTTTATTGTGCATTTATTTTGATAAATTCATTGGTTTGATGCGTCAGAAAAAAAAAACTAAAGCGAATTCTAAAAAAAGAAAGTGGGTTTGGGCATTGTCTTTTTTATTTGTTATGCTATTTATTTTAATTATTTCTTTATTAGCGTACCGCGAAACTGAGGAAGTACTCCCTACCGCCGATTTTTATGTTGTTGATACGCTTAAAAATAGTACGAAAGATTATAAAGATTATGCCGTTCATGGTATTGATATCAGTTTTTACCAAAAAAATATTGACTGGGTAAAACTAAGCCAGCTACGCATTTATAACCGCCCCATTACCTTCTGTTATATTAAAGCCTGCCAAGGCACGAACAGCGTGGATTCTTATTTTTCTAAAAATTGGACACAAGCTAAACAAGCTAAAATTATTCGAGGGGCTTATTTATACTTTGTGGCATCCAAGGATGGCGTTCTGCAAGCACAGAATTTTATTAATGTGTTAAAAAAAATAGAGCCGGGTGATCTACCTCCGGTTGTCGATGTAGAGCATTTACAGAACTCCTCGCCCGATGAAATGACGCGTAATTTAAAAAAATGTTTAATGACCCTTGAAAATTACTATAAAGTAAAGCCTATTATCTATACTTATGCCGGATTTTATGAGCGTTATCTTAATACAGATTTTAACAACTATCCGCTCTGGGTTGCCCATTATCTTGTAAATGAAAAAAAACCAGATGTGAAAAGAAAATGGCAATTTTGGCAGTATAACAATAAAGGTAGAATTAAAGGACTCCCCGTAGAAGTTGATCTAAATGTCTTTAATGGCGATGAACGAGCTTTTAAAAGTATCTTGGTGAAATGATTGTCATTTGCTAGAGCACAGCAGGTGGTTAAATAATAAAAATAACCTTATAAAATACCAAATTATCATTTTTAAAGTCATCAAACTTCTAACATTTTAACCACCCTTGTCGTCATAGAGCCGAATTACTTAAATAGAATACGAGATATTATGAAGTAGTAAGCAAGGTTGGTATTTGATAAAACTTATCCTGTTCTATTTTGAGATATGTACGCTACCTAATGCATTGTATTACCGCAAATTCCTTACTTTAGAATGGTAATCCAATTCCGAATTGCAGTGCCATATTAGGAATTTGAACACCGTTACTGCGTGTATCAGCATACTCTAATTTGTTAAGCCATCCACCTGGTGTTTGCCTTGCTGGATCTTTAACCTTATACCCCCAATCAAATCGTAATAAAAAGTAGTTGCTAATATCAATTCTTAAACCGAGGCCTGAAGCAATGGCAATATCCCTTCCTAATCGTTTAAAACTGAAAGTTGCATTTTGTTGTGGGGTTGCTTTGATGTTCCAAATATTCCCAAAGTCAGAAAAAATGGCACCTGCTAATTTAACACTTCCCAAGCTGACGATGGGAAACCGATATTCTATATTAAACTCTAATTGCATATCTCCATATCGATCTTTAAATTGGTTATTGGGCAAGGTATCAGTAGTGATGGATGATCCTAAACCTAATTGTCTTAATTGCCAGCCACGCATACTATTAGCTCCACCCGCCGTAAACTGCTTGAAAAATGGTAGGGTAGAAATTTTCCCGATATAATTAACACCTAAGCCTATAAAAAATCGTAAAGCTAGAACGGTCTTTTTTAATTCAAATTGATTTTTATACTCGCTTAGTAATTTCACATAACGATATATTTTTTTATCAAGACCAGGAATCAGTCCTATAATGCCACCCGATTCTTCTATTGAAAATTTAATACTCGTAAGAATATTAGGATGCTTTAATGAGGCAAATTGTTTGAAAAAGGTTAGATTTTGGCTCACGATGTAACCAACCGTGAAGGAGTTTTTTAAATAAGGGTTGTATTTGAATGCAGAATCTAAATAGGCTAAGGTATCTAAACGATATAATCCAATTTCTAAAGGTGTGTAGGTCCAATTGTTATAAAAATTATGTTTGGTTTTAGTTTGCCACTGATAGGACCAATCTGCCGTAAAGGCTAATAATCTATAAAAAGTGGTGCGATTAGTGTAACTAGCGTTAAAGTTGAAAATCGTCTTTCTATTGTTTATATGATTTTTAACTAAGTCTAATTTAAAAGGCAACAGAAAATCAGAAAAAATAAATGACTGATTAAGACTTGGTTGTAAGGTTTGTACTAAAGTATTGCCACTTTGACTAACAAAGTTTAGTTCGACACCTGTTCTGAGTGTTGTGGATGATTGCACCCCTCTTTTAAATGCATTTCTATCGTTAAAACTAATAACATTGGCAATGCCGAGTAAATTACCCGAATTAATGTCGCCACTAACGCGTGCAGTTTGAAAGTCGATAACAAAATTGTATCGCGGAATGTAATACATGAAAAATGAAAAAGATACAACCGGTAAGGAGTCCACATACATAATTTTCTTCCTGACATCAATTTGTTGCCATGCACCCGCCTGATTGAGCGTGCTAATAGTCTTTAAGAAGTAGTTTTGATTGTACAACTGACCTTTTTTAATAAATAAATTACTGGTTATTGATTTGAGAGAAAATCGATGGGTTTTATATTTCATATAGACCCCTAAGTTTTTATTTCCAATAGTTTTAAAGGTTGTATCAGCTAACAGACTATCCAGGTTATCGGTTAATTTTGTTTCAGGATAAAAGTATAGATTACCAAAATTGAAGCATTTTTTTTCTTCACTGATTCCGGTATCGGTAGTTTGTAAGAAGGAAATATTAGCTCGAATAACTGGTTGTTTGACTCTATCTAAGGCTTCCGTTCCTTGCAGAAATAATTGTGCAGGGTCTAAGGTTGGATTCAATAAGTACAAATCATTGGTGTCAATAGATATAGTAATACTGTTAGGGGAAAATTCTAAATAGCCATGATTATGAAAAATTAGTGATAACCTTTCTTTTTCGGTATTTAAGGATTCTTTGGTTAGGATATTCCCATGCGACATTTTCGTTTCACTCTTAAAAGAATTTATTAATTTTTGCCAGACTGGTACCTGAAATACATAATTGACAGAATCAATGACTAAGGGTTTACCTAAATTGATAGCCATTTTTACACCTATTAATTGTGTACTGTCATTTTTATAACGACGAAAATGTCGTATAGGGTAGGTGGAATAAGAAAAATTAGGGTTGTAATAACCTTTTGTAGCCAATAAGGCTGTCATGTATTTAATAGATTTGTTCACTGCCATACTATCAAATATGGGTGGATTTTTAACAACTGTTTTAAATACGAAAGCGTTCGTTCGTTGTACCTTTAGCCCGGTTGCCCAGTATCCGTTAAGTTCAGACGATAGACTGATTTTTTGACTGGTAGGTAATGCGGTGTTGATAACGACTTTATTCTGTAGAACTAATGTATGCCCTTTTTGATAACCTTTTATAACACTACAGGAGGTTAAACATATCTGCAAGATTACCGTGAAAAAGTAATACTTTTGTTTAATCATTTTAATAAAAAGAATCCTGAGTATGTTGTTGAAAAGCACAATCAAATATATTCAAAAATTACATCATAATCAAATAAGAACACCATTAGATATTTATGTTGCTGAAACACCTAAATTGGTGGAGACCGTCATGGCGGGTAAGGATAAAATTCTTGAAGTATATACAACCGATCTACCATACTGGCAAAAATGTTTACCCAATGATATAAAAATAGAATCAGTAACTGATTCGGAGTTGAAACGCTTATCTAGTTTGATGCAGCCACATTCGATCGTTGCTATCGTTAAAAAGAATATAAAACCTACAGCCGTTTCTTATACTAATCAATGGATTATTGCTTGTGATGGCATACAAAATCCAGGGAATATGGGTACCTTATTAAGAATTGCTCATTGGTTTGGCATCCGACAAATAGTTTTAAGCCATGATTGCGTTGATGTTTTAAATACTAAAGTCGTACAAGCCAGCATGGGTAGCATTAGTCATGTTGATATTTGGTCGGTTGATATAGAAGGATGGATTGCTCAACTTGATCATACCCAAATACAAGTACTCGGTGCCTATTTAACCGGTAAGAGTATTTACAAAACACCGCCTACCTCTGCCGGTGTTTTGATTGTTGGTAATGAAGGTAAGGGCATTAGATTGCCTGAATCACTTACAAATATTTGCAAAGTTACCATCCCCAGAATCGGTACGGCTGATTCTTTAAATGTATCCGTATCTACGGGGATTATGTTATCGCATCTTATGAAAAAATAGATACTACCAATGTTTATCTATGATTGCTACATTTGCTTGGGTAGCAATATCTTTTATATTCTGTTGTCGCATGCAGTTAAAATGTTTCTTAGGACATGTATTAAAGCCAATTTTACTACAAGGTCGGCACGATAGATTATTAACTTGAAAATGTTTTACGCGCATTATTTTTTCGTAATAGGGTCCCATACCGAATTCTTGAACAGTACTACCCCATATTACAAAAATATCTTTTTTAAGTGCGGCTGCTATGTGCATGAGTCCGGTATCATGCGTAATGACTAACATAGATTTTGATAATACATAAGCACTTTCCATAATGCTTATTTGCCCGCACAGATTAATAATTTTAGTAGGATTGCTGGCAGTTAAGAATATAGCCGTTTGTCGCTCATCGGCCCCGCCAAGTAAAACAATCGAACTATTAATGTGTGCAACAAGTTCTAATAGTTGGTCTAAAGGCAGTCGTTTGGTACCGTGTGCCCCACCAATAACTAAGGCAATAAACTGATTGGGCAAATTATGAGCCGTTAAAAAATTTTTGTCTATTGAAGGGTCTAAAAAAAAATCTAAGCCTTTGTGGTCATTATAAACTTCTAAAGATTTTAAGGTGTTTACATATCGGTCTGCTACAGAACAAGGTGGTAATAAATTCAATTTAAAATTAACAAAAAGCCATTTTTCAATATTTAATTTGTTGAATGAAAATGCCGGTACATTGGATAGCCAATATTTAATTCGCCATGTTCTTATGTTTTTATGTAGATCAATGATGAGGTTATAGTGTTCATTTTGTAGTTGTCGTTTTAGCTTCTTAGAATCTTGACCTAAAGGTATAATTTTATCGATATAGGGGTTCGTATGCAACATAGCAGCGTATTCAATTTTAGTCAAAAAATGAATTACTATTCCAGTATCTTGTTCTTTCAAGCACCTAAAAACAGGTGTCGTGAGCACAATATCGCCCATTGATGATAGACGAATAACCAGATATTTTTTTAAAGGCACTGCCATGTTTAGGCTGTATGGTTAAAAAAGGCAATTGATTTTATAAAATGACCGCGATGCTTATAACTTTAAGCGAAAATATAAAATAAATACTATTACTTTGTGCTTAAATTTCCTCAATGCCTTCATGCTATGAATACAAAATGGTTTAAAACGCTGGCGCCTCATTTTATTGCAATTATTGTTATTATTGCTGTCAATTTATTTTTTTTATCAGGTTATTTAGATAATAAATACATTCCTTCCTCTGATGGAATTCAGTTTAGTGCCATTGCAAAAGATGCTATAAAAGCTGAAGCAGCCGGTAAAACTATCTATTGGTCTAATAATATGTTTTGTGGCATGCCTACGATGTCTAACGGAACAATGCCTCAGGTTCATACGATTTTTAATATTGGTCCGCTCACCATCCCCTTCCATCCGTTTAAAAGTGATCAGTATCCTCTAAATGCCTTTATTGTTGCGGGTTTAGCATTTTATTTTTTAAGCCAGGTTTTAAAGATCAATCCATGGATTGGTTTAATTGCTTCCTTTGCTTATAGTTTTTCTACATTTATGACGGTTAATGATTTAGCCGGGCATATTACAAAAATAGCTTGTTTAGCTTGGATTCCAGCAATTATCGGTGGTTTATTACTTATTACAAATAGAAAGCAGTATTGGTGGGGGGCTTTTGTTACAGCCTTTGCTATCTTTAATTTGTTAGCCCCTCAGCACCTTCAAATTGTATATTATGCTTTTCTAATTATTGGTTTATTTGCAATAAATTATGCTGTTCAATGCATCATCAAAAAAGAGTATAAGCAATTATTTGTTGCCGGCGTTGTTGCCGTTATTGCTGTTTTTATTGGTTTAGGTAATGATATAGTTCCTTTGGTTGCTACGAAGGATTTCTCAAAAACTACGATGCGGGGTGGTTATCATTCTTTTAAAAATAACATTAAAAAAGCAGAAGATATTAAAGGATTACCTATTGACTATGCATTTCAATGGAGTGAAAATTCGGTAGAATTGTTTTCGTACGCTTTCCCATACATTTATGGTGGCGGATCAGGTAATCAGGCATTTGGAGCTAATTCTCATATCGCCCATTATTTAGAAGATAAGGGGGTTTCGGAAGAACAAGCTACTGCTTTTGCTAATCAAATGCCGGCTTACTGGGGAAAACTCCCTTTTACTTTAGGCACCATGTATTGCGGATTGGTAATATTATTACTCAGTGTTGTGGGTTTGTTTTTTGTTACCTCAGAATATAAGTGGTGGTTAGTTGCAACCATTGTTTTAGGAGCTGTGTTGACCATGGGTAAGCATTTGATGTTTATTAATGAGTTTTTATTTAATCATTTACCCTTCTATAATAAATTTAGAACCCCTAATACGGCTAATTGCATTATTATTTTTGGAAGTTCGTTGTTGGCTATTTTGGCTTTGCAAGAATTCCTTTTTAAACCGCTACCAGCAAAAATTGCCCTGAAGAAACTTAAATTGGTAACTTATGTTATGGCGGGGATTTTTGCATTCGGACTTGTATTTTACTCTTCAGCTTCTTATACAACTGATAGTGATGCCAATATTGTTAACTATTTTTCTCAAATGTCAAACGGGAATCAATCGTTAGCCGAGCAATTGTATCATTCTTTGCAACAAGATCGAAAAGATTTATTACAGCAAGATTTATTAAGATATTTACTCATTGTTGCTATTGGGTTAATTGTATTATTTTTATTTGTAAAAGGTAAAATTAAACCAATCTATGTTATCGGTATTATGTTATTTTTGTTAGCCGGTGATCTAATTACCATTAATGAGGGATATATCGGTACTGATAAATTTCAAGATGTACCGGATGCGTCATCTTCCGTATCGACTAGTTTTACACCACCACCTTATTATGATTTCATTAAAAAAGATTCGGGCTTTTTTAGAGTATTAAACCTGACAATTGATCCTTTTAATGACGCCTCAACTTCTTATTTCTTCAATACAGTAGGTGGTTATTCGCCTGCTAAATTGGCGGTTATTCAAGAAGTTATAGATGTTCAATCAAATCGTCCAACTATTGATCAACCTCTTTCTGGTAGATTGGTTATGTTAGATCCTGCTACAGATATGAAGCAAACAAAAATAGAAGGGCTGTCGCACTGTCCTTTTAATCAACAAGTTTTAAATATGTTCAATGCTAAGTATATTATTACACTTAATCCGCAAACGCAAAAACCAATTTTAATTGAAAATCAAGACGCTTGTGGCAACTGTTGGTTCGTTAAAAAAGTGACCTATAAAGACGGCTTGTATCAGAATATTGATGCCCTAAATGATTCTTTATTTAACCCAGCTACCGAAGCAATTGTTGATGGTGCTGATAAGCTGAAAATTCAGACAATTGGTACTTTGAACGACCATGATTATATCAAGCTCGTGAAAAATAATTTTGATACCATCGACTATGAATCGAATACTACCAATCCTCAGTATGCTGTGTTTAGTGAAATATTTTATGTGGAGCCCGGTTGGACCGCAACTATTGATGGCGATAAAACAGTGCCTATTATTCGTACCGACTACGCTTTGAGGGGAATCAATGTGCCCGCGGGTCAACATCATATACAATTTATTTTTGTCCCTGCTGTTTTAGGTTTGACCGCTACTATTTATAGATTCGCTAGCCTCATTACTTGGGCTTTTTTGATCTTAGCTGTATTTTTTACTGTTCGGCGTACTAAAAAACAATAGGTCGTAAGATTTTTTTAATGTTATGATATTTTTAGGGAATGACAACTAAAAGACAAATTAGCCTGTTGGGTATTCTGCCAACTAAGTACCTACCCGCTGTTATTGGTGGTGAGAAATCACATTTTTATTTCTATAATTATTTGTCTCAAGCCGTAAAACTTGAATTGGTTATATCTAAATCAAATAAAGTATCAATTAAGTTGCCCTACAAAACTTTTCGATACATCGGTACAATAAAGCTGAAGTACTTCGACTGGACTCTGTTTTTTAAAATTAGAAAAATAATTCGTCGTGATGAGATTACGCATTTTATTATTGAACAACCTTTTTTAGGCTGGTTAGGTTTTTTACTTAAAAAATTTACCGATGCTAAGTTTATTGTGCATACGCATAATATCGAAGCTTTAAGATTTAAACGAACAAATAGCTGGTTTTGGAAAATTTTATGGTGCTATGAAAGCCGTATATTAAAAGCAGCAGATATTGTTTTTTTCATTTCAGATGAAGATAGGTTATTTGCTATTAAACATTATGATCTCAATCCTCAATATTGTACAACGATTACTTTTGGCACACCCCTTAATGAGTTACCCAAAAAGCAACTAAAAGAAAATGCAAAGCAAGCAGTAAGAAGTAAATATGGTATTTCAGAATCTGAATTGTTATTGCTATTTAATGGTAACTTTAACTATGGACCCAACCTGAAAGCACTTTCTTATGTAGAACAGGAAATTAATAGCCGATTAACGCATACAGATCTAAAATATAAGATTATTATTTGTGGCAAAGATTTATCTAAAAACTTTAAACGCGAGCATTATCCCAACATTATTTTTGCCGGGTTTGTAGAAGATATAGATCAAATTGTTTTGGCTAGTGATATTTTTCTTAATCCTTTAATAGAAGGGGGCGGAATTAAAACAAAATTGGTAGAGGCGTTATCTTTTGGAACTAAAGCCGTGTCCACCGCATCAGGTGCTTATGGTGTTCCTGTTGCCTTTACCGGTGGTAGATTACGCGTTGTGCAGGATTATGACTGGTCTGAATTTGTTGCTGCCATTGTCCAACTGTCTCACGAATCCATAGAAAATGATCATGCAAAATTTTATGATATGTTTTACTGGCCTCGTATTATAGAGGAAGTTGTTAAAACTTTATAAATTGCTACTAAATAGATGCGTGTTCCATTATCATGTTTATTTTCACAAAAGTTCAAATGAATGTTGAAGCTGATAGAATTCTTTTGAAATATTTTAATGATAATATCAGATTAGTAGAAAAATGGTTCAATGTAGTTTTGCCAAGTAAAAAATCGATAGTCAATTTACAAGCAGATTTGAATGAATTAAAAAATAAAAACTGGAAAATAATTATATAATGAGTGCAGGCAGAAATATAAATACTTTAAGTCAAAGCTGGGAAACACCCCTAAAATATGTTAATGCAGTTAAGGATCTATTTGGAGGCTATATTGATTTAGACCCTTGCTCAAATGAGTATTCTATTGTCCGGGCTAAAACTGAATATAGACTTCCAACAGATGGGCTAAAAGAAATATGGAATTTTCCAACTATTTATGTAAACCATCCTTATGGCATTGACAAGAACCGAGGTACCTCAATAAAAAATTGGTTAGCAATGTGTGTATATGCTCACGAAGCATTTAACTCTGAAATCTTAGCTCTTGTTCTTATAGCGGTCAATACATCGCATTGGAAAAGGTATGTTTTTACAAAAGCAAAATCTATTTGTTTTTTATATGATACAAGATTACGATTTTTAGAAAATGGAAAAGATATTGGAAAAGGTGCCCCCATGGCTTGTGCAATGATCTATTGGGGTAATAACCAACAAAAGTTCTATAAAGTATTTATTCAATACGGTGCTGTTGTTGATATATCAAATTTAATAGGTGCAAATATTAAAATGCAAAAAATACCTTTATAGAATTATAGATAGAGACCTTTATGTAAGATGGATAATAAAAAATAGCTTTCCATGGCAGACCTTTTACTCAAATTTATTTTCTTAAAATAAACACAAAAACTTTATGAATATTGTTTTACGAATCGTGGTCTCTTGCTTATTATTGTTCTATAGCCTTGCATCTTTTGCTATAAGTGCTGAAAGTATAGATGGGGAGAAAGCATATAAAAAAGCAATCGGCATGATGAATAATAATGAACATGACGGCATCGCCAAATTAGAAGAAGTTGTCAAAGATTATCCTGATTACACAAAGGCTTTTTTGACACTCGGAACGGTATTAACAGAGAAGAAAAAAGACTATGATAAAGCAGTGGCTTATTTTAAAAGCGGATTGGCATTAGCTCGAATAGAGGGTAGTAGTGACACAATCCCTTATTATTTAGATTATTCTATTGCTTTGGCAGGAATAGGACATTTTAATGAAGCAGTAGATGCTATTAATCAGTATGACAATAATTCAACCTTATCGTTGAAATCTAAAATAGATGTTGATTATAAAAGAAATTGTTATCAGTTTGGCGTTGATTATGCTAAAAAACATTCCGAGGATACTATTAGTATTAATCCAATTAATTTAGGGCAATCGGTTAATACAAAGGACGCAGAATACTATCCCTCTGTTTCTTTGGTGGATAGTAATATTATTTACTTTACCAGAAAATTATCCAATGCTCGAGAAAATCTATATCAGGTAAAGGCTTTAGATGATACAACCTTTTCACCTGCTTTCAATATTTCTGATGCAAACCTTAATAGATATGATGAAAAGGGGGCTATTAGTATTACCCAAGATGGCGAATGGTTATTGTTTGCAGCGAATATACCCGGTAAAGGATACGGTGGATTTGATATTTATATTGCTTACAAAACACCAAAAGGCTGGAGTGAACCGGTGAATTTAGGACCCAATGTTAATTCGCCTTATTGGGAAAGTAGTCCTACCTTAACAACCGATAAACACACCCTGTATTTTAGTAGCGATCGCCCCAGTGGCTACGGCGGCAAAGATATCTATGTTAGTAATTTTTTAGGTACGCAAAAGGGAAAATTACAATGGTCATCAGCAGAAAATTTAGGTCCTACTGTTAATAGTGTGGGCGATGAATGGGCACCTTTTATTCATGCCGATAATAAAACGCTCTATTTTAGCTCAACAGGATTGCCCGGCTACGGCTCCGCTGATATATTTGTTACCCATCTCAAAAGTGATAATCAATGGACTACCCCTGACAATCTAGGCTATCCTATTAATACTATTGACCATGAAGGTAGTTTTTTCGTAATTGCTACGGGCGAAAAAGCATACTTTGCTAGCCATAGACCGGGTGGCTACGGTAGCTTAGACTTATACAGGGCTAATTTGAAAAAACAATATAGAGCTGACCTTACCTTTTATGTGGCAGGAATAGTTTTATCCGCCGATTCTTTACAACCGATAGCCGCTCATGTAGCAATAAAAAATGTACAAACAACTGCGGTTTCTACTATTCAAAATGATAATACGGGTAAATTTGTATTCGCCTTAACAGAAGGTAATAATTATGAAGTAACCATCACAGCCAACAATTATCTTTCAGAAACAAAAAATTTTGATCTTACAGCTAAAGAAAATAAACATAATTATGATAATTACCGCGTAACCATGGCACCTGTACAAAAGCTAATGCCACAGGAGCCTTTACAAGCAACTATTGACACCGTAAATATGCAAGGCGTTGTTGTATCAAAAGATTCTAATAAACCAATTGTTGCACTTGTTCGCATTATAAACCTTGATAATAACCGCTGCATTGATAGTATAACAACCGATAGTCTTGGTAATTTTATGTATGCTCTTCCAACTAATAATAAGTATAGTTTAAATGTTAGTGCACCCGGCTTTTTTTATCATAATGAAATTGTTGATTTTAATAAAGCAGATAAGCAACAGCCTATCATCCATGATATTATAACTTTAGAATCAACGGAATCACAAAAAGCATTTGCACTTAAAAATATTGAATTTGCTACCAATTCGGCGGTGCTTTCTCATGAAAGTGACAACTCATTGAATCAACTCGTGGGCTTTTTAAAGGATAATCCCAATATAGAAATTGAAATAGAAGGATTTACTGATAATGTTGGTGGCGAAAAAAGTAATCGATTATTGTCTTTAAAACGATCACAAAGTATTTATCATTATTTAGTTGAAGCCGGTATTGAATCCTATCGTTTAAAATCGGTAGGCTATGGTTCTGCAAATCCTATTGCCTCTAATGATACACCTGAGGGGCGACAACAAAATAGACGAACGGAAGTTAAAATCATTAAAGAATAGCTATTATGACTCGAATAATCATGCAAACAATTTTTATTTTAATATGGGCAATTACAAGCTCTGCAACCGTTGTAAGAGATAAACTTGATAAACAAACAAAGCAACAGCAAGCGTTGATGAATATTATTAAAATTGTTGTTCCAAGGAGTACGGTTATTGCTATCGATAAACTGAAAATGCTGATTCGTAGTGATACAAATTTTGTTGATCCCTATTATACTTTAGCAATGCTTTACAGCAATAATCGGTACTACGAAGAGGCTAAAGCATGTTTTGAAAAAGCTTTTGCTAAAGATATACAAGGTAATAGAAAAGGTTATTATCTTATGAATTATGCTCGTAGCTTAGCTGGTAGCGGTGACTTTAATGGTGCACTGCAAGCTATTGATAGTTTTTTGGCACTCCCACACGGCAATAACTCGGACATTATTAATACGGCTAATCAAAATAGAAAATCGTATTTATTTGCGGTGGAATATGCTAAGAAATATCCGAATACGGTGTTTCAAACTAAACCGCGTAATCTTGGAACACATATTAATACGGCGGTATCAGAATATTACCCATCTATTCCTATGATTGATTCGCAGACTTTTTATTTTACAAGGCGTACAGGAATAGATCAAGAAGATGTTTTTACCAGTAAATTCAAAGACTCTATTTTTAGTTTGGCGGTGCAATTAGCTTCACCTATTAATTTATATCCTAAAAAGGGGGCTATTAATATTTCTCAAGATGGTAAGCACTTGTTATTTGCTGCTAATATACCAGGACAAGGATACGGTGGATTTGATATTTATGAATGTCTGCTTACTGATTCAGGATGGAGTACGCCACAAAATCTCGGTCCCTATGTTAATACGGCTTCATGGGAAAGTAGTCCGTCTATTTCTCCAGATAATAACACCTTGTATTTTAGTAGTCAGCGACCCGGTGGATTCGGTGGTGAAGATATTTATGTTAGCCAATTAAAAGACGGTGTTTGGGGACCGGCTAAAAATATGGGTGGTAAAATTAATACCGGTGGTAATGAATGGGCACCATTTTTACACCCCGATAATAACACCCTTTATTTTACTTCAGACGGTTTGCCCGGTTACGGCTCTGCGGATATATTTGTTACTAAAAGAGATTCTACTGGAAATTGGACTACACCCATTAATTTAGGATATCCCATTAATACAATCGACCACGAAGGTAGTTTCTTTGCTACCAGCCAAGGCGATCAAGCATATTTTACAACAGATAGAATTCCTTCCCAAGGTCTTCTTGACTTATTTCAAGTACAGTTGTTCCAAACAATGATAACGAGTCCCGAACAGGCTATTTATATTAAAGGTCGTGTTATCGATAGTATTTCTAGAAAAGGCCTGCCCGCAGCAAATATTGATGTATTTAATAATCATAAACTTACGGACGCCCTTAGCATTGAATCAGACTCAGCCGGCTATTTTTTCTTAACCCTACCCATTAATGAATCATACATCTTAAATATTGCGAGTAAAAATTATTTATTTAAAACTGATTCTATAAACCTTACAGAAAACCAAAATCGTGCATTAACCAATAAAAAATACATTTATGAATTTGCTATGCTACCATTAGTATTAAATGCAAAGGTTATCATACACAATGTTTTATTTGAAACAAATGCTTATAAAATTATAGATAGCTTATCGATTAATGAATTAAATAATTTATACAGGTTATTAACCAATAATCCTTCACTAAAAGTAGAGATAGACGGATTTACTGATAATGTTGGAACCCCAGAATTTAATTTAGAGTTATCAAAAAAACGGGCTGAATCAGTAGTTCAATATCTTATTAAGGAAGGTATTGCACCCGATCGATTATTTTTTAGAGGCTTTGGTGAAGGAAATCCAATTGGTGATAATAATACCGAAGATGGTCGTAATCTTAATAGAAGAACAGAAATTAAGATTATTGCGTTGTAAAAGAGCACTTTGCAAAACATCATTGAAGTATTTTAGCGTACACTTTCTAAATAACAATATTGACAATCAATAATCGATAATTTTACAAGTGCTCCGATTGCTACAGAATATTTTTTAAAGTGAGACTTTGCTTAGCATCTTAAAAATTAACAGTAACGAGCAATGTTATCAACATCATAGTAGTGACAAAAATTATAGTAACATAAATAACATTTGGGTGTATGATTAGCATCACATTGGTTTGATGTTACCCATGAACATACTTTAGTACAATCATTGTACTCAGCACACCATGTACCATCTCCACCATTTAATTTTTTAATCTCGATTCTTGTTAAAGTATATCCTAATTGGCTTAATTTCTGTTTCATAAACAATAGTTTATTTTATATAATATTTACTGGATTAGACAAAATAAATTTTAGAAGGTTAAAAAAACTTTGCAACAAGTTTTTAATGCAACAAAATAATAAAAAATCAGGCTAAATCATATTTTGAGGTGCTAAGAGAAGTAGGATTTAATGTTAGCGTGTGAAAAAGGGCTCTCTAACGAAATAGGTGGGTTGTTTTTTTATTTGTGCTATTGGGGGGCAAGCATTAAACGCTATAATTTAGCCAAAGAATAGGTGCCAAAAAAAGGTAGAGACGATGCATGCTTCGTCTCTACTTATATTCACCACCGCCCATTTTCGATGAGCACTTCGTTCGCCTTGTTTTGCAATACCCTTCCTCTGAGGGCGTTTTGCCTATATCCTCAACGGTAATCAATATCAGATATATCTAACTTACCCAGCTTTTTTGTTATAGAACCTATTTTTTTATACCCGAGTAATTATAAAAAAATATTTTGATTTGTCAAAAAAAATATACATTCGCAGAGTTTTTAACCGAAGCTGTACAAACATCAATCTGTACAAACATCCTTAAAACCGAAGCTGTACAAACATCCCTGAACAAGTATTACAAATATTATAAACAAAAATAAATAAATTTACGAATGAAAACAAAAACACTAGGCGAAATCCTTACTAGACAAGATTTAAAGGAAAGTCTAAAAAAAATAAGTGGCGGTAAAGCATCAGGAGATTGTTGCCTGGGGGGGCCTACATGTGCTACTATAAGTGGGGGATACTACAACTGCACGTGGGCATTTGATAGGTGCTGGCAGGGATTGTACACATGTAATGTTGTTGATGGATGCGTACCGCAGGAAAGATGCTGGTGTGGTGCTCTGGGTACTACTCAGCATCAGTGTGATTAATAAAGAATAGTGATCAAAAATGAATATATTTGGCTCTATGACGAGTTGAGTTCGTAAAAATGTATAAATCAGTCGTTTTTAAAAACTCCTATTTAGCATTTTGCAATATCATGTCTTTCTTTTGTCTTGATACAAAAGAAAGAAACAAATAAAATATCAAGCCTGCTGTAGAGACGATGCCTGCATCGTCTCTACTTATATTCGCCCCCGCTCATTTTCGATGGGCACTTCGTTCGCCTTTTTTTGCAACGCCCTTCCTTTGAGGGCATGTCGGCTATACCGCTCAAGGGTAATCAATATAAATATTATGCTAAATGAGCCACTTGATTCTTTATAGTGCCAAAAATATTTGCTTCTTTTATTTTTTGTAATCTTGCTAATGATGAACCATGTAATTAGTGATAAAATTGTATTCCACCAATTTTAATATTAACTTAGTATTAATAAAAAAATATTTTATGCAAGTAGATATTCAAGCAGTTAATTTTAAAGCAGAAGAAAAATTGTTGGAGTTGGTAAAAAGTAAAATGGATAAAATTGAATCTTTTTACGCAAATATTATTCACGCTAAAGTTTTATTAAAAATAGATAATGTTGCTCATCACATTAAAGATAAAGTAGTTGAAATTAAAGTGAGCGTTCCTAAGCATGATTTTTTTGCAACCGAATCCACAAAATCTTTTGAAGAGTCCTTTGAAGGTGCTTACCAAGCTATTATTAGACAAGTAAAAGAATTAAAAGAAAAACAGCATTAGAATAATAATTGGCATTGGTTATTATAGTAGAGACGAGGCATGCCTCATCTTCGCGAATTGTTTGATTTGTTCAAGGTTTCTTTCTTTTGCATCAAGACAAAAGAAAGAAACCTTGATATTATAAAATACCAAATTGTCGTTTTCGAAGCCAACAAACTTCTAACATTTTACCCACCTTTTTCGTCATAGAGCATCCCAAAATGAAACTTTAGATTAAATGTAATTCAATCCCTAATTCTATATCGTTACCATTAAATTATGTCTTCTTTTTGTTGTCACAACCTTGTTTTGTATGAAGTCAATGTGCGACAGTATTCAAATGAGGGAACTTTTATTGCTTTTTCCGATCATTTAGACCGTTTGGCAGATATGGGCGTTAATGCTATTTGGTTGATGCCGATCACCCCCATTAGCCAAGTTAACAAAAAAGGTATTTTGGGCAGTTATTATGCTTGTAGTAGCTATACTACCATTAACCCTGAATTTGGTAGCTTGGATGATCTTTTGTTTTTAATCAATAAAGCACATCAACTGAATATCAAAGTGTTAATTGATTGGGTAGCTAATCATACAGGGTATGAACATGATTGGATACAATACCCGCACTTTTATATTAAAAATGAGGCAGAGCAATTTTATGATAAAAATGGTTGGGAAGATGTTATCGATTTAGACTATTCATGTTTAGCAATGCAGGATAAAATGATAGAAGCTATGAGTTATTGGGTTAACAAGGCTGACATTGACGGCTTTAGATGCGATATGGCTCATTTGGTACCGCTTAACTTTTGGCAGAAGGCACGAACAGAACTCGATAAAATAAAGCAATTAATTTGGTTAGCCGAATGTGACGATATTAAGTACCATCAGGTATTTGATATGTCTTATGCTTGGAGCTGGAATAATGAAGTCAAAAAGCATATTCAAGTTAATAATATTGGGCATTTAAAATTATTCTTGCAACATACCATCACTACAGGTAATGATGTACAAAAACTGTACTTTACCAGCAATCATGATGAAAACAGTTGGAATGGTACTGAATATGAATGCTTTGGTACGCTTGTTCCTGTATTAACTATTTGGAGTTTCTTAGGTGCCGGCGTACCTTTAATTTATAGCGGTCAAGAACTACCTAACTTAAAAAGATTACCTTTTTTTAGTAAGGATCCGCTTAGTTGGAATACACCTTGTACTTTATCTGGTTTTTATAAACAATTAGCAGATTTACGCATGCTCTTGGCCTTACAACCAATAGAATTTATTTGGTTAGAAAATGATAGTCCCTGCGTGGCATTTATACGACAATCTGGTAGTAAGCACCTACTCGTATTTTTAAATTTTTCTATTCATGAAGTAGCCCGATTTAACCTGAATCATCCCGCACTATCCGGAACTTATAAAAATGTATCCACAGGTATCACTTATACATTTAACGAATCTGAAAAATTTGAATTGTTACCAGCCGAATATGCACTCTATATAATGACCTTATAAAATACCAAATCGTCATTTTTAAAGCCAACAAACTTTTAACATTTTACTTACTCATTTCGTCATTAGAGTCAAAATAAAAAAGGCTCTATGACGAAATGAGTGGGTAAGTTAGTTACCTTTTATATTTGATTACCATTGAGGATATAGGCAAAACGCCCTCAGAGGAAGGGCGTTGCAAAACAAGGCGAAC
>JASGCP010000161.1 GCA_030053995.1 Phycisphaerales bacterium | reverse complement strand
TCAAATTGTAGTTTTAAAAACCAATTCATTTCTACCATTTTTACCCACTCAATTCATCATAGAGCGGCCTTTATTAATTAGGTTATATTTATTGGCTATATGGCGCCATTACCGCCCCATATAGACCATAAGAATTTGTATATCACTTGGATTAACACCGCTAATTCTGCTAGCTTGCCCTAAGGTCGTTGGTTTAATTTTTATAAACTTCTGTTTAGCTTCATTTGATAAAGATTGAACACGCGTGTAATCAAAATTTTCAGGAATCATCGTACATTCTAATGTTTCCATTTTAGCCACTAATTCCTTCTCCTTTTCTATATATCGCTCATATTTTAATAATATAGATGCTTGCTCTAATTCTTCTAATGAATAATGTCCGAGCATGTCCTGAACAGAATTAAAATTATTCATTAAATCTTGAATAGAAACATGCGGACGGAGTAACAACTTAGCCAATGGCTGATTCATCATAATTGTAGGCTCTTGTATGCCCTGTAAAAATGTATTGGTATCCTCGATACTTACTTTTGTTTTTTGCAAAAAAAGTAAAATCTCTTCAACACGATTTTTTTTCGTTAACCACTTTAGGTGCCGTTCTTTTGAAATAGTACCTATTTCAAAACCGAGCCCTGTCAAGCGCATATCGGCGTTATCTTGTCGCAATAAAGTTCTAAACTCAGCCCTACTCGTAAACATTCTGTATGGTTCATCCGTACCTTTACACACTAAATCATCAATTAAAACGCCAATATAGGCTTGACTACGACTCAATATAAATGGCTTTTGCTGATTTATTTTTAGGTGGGCATTAATACCGGCGACAAGACCTTGACAAGCAGCTTCTTCATATCCAGTAGTACCATTTATTTGCCCTGCACAATACAAGTTTTCTATTTTTTTTGTTTCAAGCGTATAGGTTAGTTGTATGGGCGGAAAGTAGTCGTATTCAATAGCATAACCTGGTCTAAAAAAACGACAATGCTCAAATCCCGGAACTGCTTGCAATGCTTTAAGTTGCACTTCTTCAGGCAGGGAGGTAGAAAATCCATTGACATAAATTTCTACGGTGTTCCATCCTTCAGGTTCTACAAATAATTGATGTCTATTTCTGTCTGCAAAGCGATTAATTTTATCTTCAATACTAGGACAATAACGCGGTCCTACCCCCTCAATTCTGCCTGTGAACATGGGACTTTTATCAAATCCTGTCTTCAAAATATCATGAACTTTCTCATTAGTATAGGTTATATAGCAACACTTTTGCTGCTCTGGTTTTATTTTTTCTACCGATTGGTATGAAAATCCAACAATGTCGGTATCGCCGTCTTGTTTTTCCATTTTAGTATAGTCTAGACTTCTACCGTCCACACGAGGTGGGGTACCAGTTTTCAATCTATCGGTTTCAAACCCTAATTCTACTAATTGCTCGGTGATACCGTAAGCGGCATTTTCTGATAATCGTCCGCCTTTTGATTGTTGTTCACCAATATGAATAATACCATTTAAAAAAGTACCGTTTGTTAAGATGACCGCTTTTGCAAAAAAATTATTGCCACGCGCCGTATGAACACCAATAACCTTATCATTGTCAACAAGTAATCGGTTAACGGCGTCTTGATAAAAAAATACACGGTCGGTTTTTTCTAAGTGTTCCCGCCAAGTAAGTGCAAACAGCATCCTATCATTTTGTGTACGCGGGCTCCACATAGCAGGTCCTTTACTCTTATTCAGCATTCTAAATTGTATCATGCTCTTATCAGATACCATACCACTATACCCCCCCAATGCGTCAATTTCCCGAACAATCTGTCCCTTGGCAATACCACCCATAGCCGGATTACAACTCATTTGGGCAATAGTTTGCATATTACTGGTAATAAGCAAAACACGACTACCCATATTGGCAGCAATTGCAGCAGCCTCGCATCCTGCATGCCCAGCACCTACTACAATAATATCATAATCTAAATTGTGCATGATATAAAAATTACAGCAAACCCTAATTAAAGAAGTGCAAGGTAATATTTTAATCTCATCGCTACAAATACATCTGTTTAATGGCTAAATCATTTTTTTGAGGTGCTAAGAGGTTTTAAGGGCAGTATAAAAATATTTTTTTGGCTTAAAAAAGCGACTCCATGACGAATTGACTGGGTAAAATTAGTACATCTCAAGCATCAAAAAATCATCCATCCTTCAAATTACACCCATACATCTTCATATATGAATATACGGAGTAATTTGATGGATGGCGAGCACATTTATACTTATTTCGATAATCATCTCGTGAAAAAAATACCTAAATGCCCTTGATTTTTTTTGACAAGTAGAGCAAGAAAATATATGCTAATCATGAATATCACAGTTGCTAAGATCAGTACTCGTGCAACCCATACAGCCATCACAACAACAATAATCTATTGCATCAGCTTCACAGACAGCTGCACTATTAGGATCACAAAAACCTTTACCGCCCGAGCGACAACACCCATCAATACAGACATTATATAGCCCATCTATTCGATTATGGCACAATTTTCCACTTTTTATCTTGCCTCCAACGATATTTTTAATATCCTTTCTTTCAAGTTTTTTACCGATATCGTTGACATTAAAATTCTTCATAATTGACTAATTTTTTATTTGTGAGGTTTGCAAAACCTCGGTTAATAATTTTGCAAAGGTATTTTTTTTTTTGATAAATCAAAAGATTTTTTTGCATTAAAATGTATAAAATGGTGGGTTCTAAAAATTGTTTTTTAAAAGATGACTCATACCGCCAAAATGAAATTTTAGGCTCTATGAAAAAAAGGATGGGTGAAACATTTTGGCTAAAGCCTTGTTATTAAATTTATTTGTCCTCTAGATAAATCTGGAGGCAATTAGTAAAGTCTGTGTAATCCGTGATTCAGAAAAAAGAAATAAAAACGACCTTAGAAAAATAAAAATTATCGGTTTAAGTGGCGATTAATTAAACATTAATTGCACTTATTTCGTCATAGAGCCAAAAACAATTTTTAGAACCCACCTTAAGTTTAATAAACAAAGAGGACAAATGATCAGCTTAGCATATTTAAAAGAGAATAGAGACCATCAAATAATGCAAAAAAACAGAAAATATGACTCGTTTATAGAGCCGGATTTTAGTTTAGATAGTCAAAAAAATAAAAAATAGAAATGAGCGAGGCTCAAACTAAAAACACGGGGTTCTGCAAAGCCCCCAATTATATTTGCCATATATTTTTTCAAGGATCAAGCAATGGTCATGCACCTAAAAAATTGGTCTGTATGAATAATCATTATTTTTTGTAAATTCGCAAATCGTTCGCCCATTGTACATGAAGATAATACATTTCCCCCTAACCCTAAATAATACTTATTATGTCACTCGGTTGGTCAGCCACAGCAGAAAGAGCAAAAATAGATGATGTATCAGATAACTTCTTTATGCAAAAATCAATTGCAACCTATCGCTTAATAAGCTCCAAGATAAAAGGCGTTGATGCAACTGTTTTAGAAGTTGGCACGGGAACAGGTTACTCTATTGATATTTTATCGCCTCATATTAAAAAATTAATAACTGTTGACCAATACGAATCAGATACTTTAAACACAAAACGAGAAACAATTAAGAATTTTGAATTCATTAAAATGTCCGTCCCGCCTTTAGTAGGTTTAGCTGATGAAAGTTTTGATTTTATTGTTTGTAACCACCTCATTGAGCATATTGACAATGATAGCGCGATGATCAAAGAAATGCACCGGGTACTTAAAAAAAAAGGCATCTTATTTATTGTAACGCCCAATAAATTAATGTCTGTTACAAGAAATATATGGCATGTACGCGAATACACTGTTACCGAATTTGAAAAACTATTAACACCATTTTTTTGTCGCTTAGAAAAATTGGGTATTTTTGGTAACGATAAAATTACCGAGTATTACGAAGTTAACAAAGCCCATGTAAAAAAAATAACACGATTTGATATATTCAACTTACAATATCGTTTACCAAGGTGGTTACTAAAAATACCTTATGATGTCATGAATAAGTTCAGTAAACTGACCTTGATGAAAACTAATAGCTCGGTAGTTTCTAATATTGTACCCACCGATTATTACTTTGATCAAGCAAATGATCGTGCTTACGATCTTTTTTATATAGCTACGAAATCATAATTTTTCCGGTACGCTTAATTTTTATGCTATGACGAAGTGCATTGTTAATTTTTAGGGCTCTATGACGAAAAGGGTGGGTAAAATGTTAGAAGTTTGATGACTTTAAAAATGAT
>JASGCP010000160.1 GCA_030053995.1 Phycisphaerales bacterium | reverse complement strand
CCATCAATTGCCTCCAGATTTATCTGGAGGACAAATAAATTTAATAAAAAAAAGGTAGAGATATTGCATGCAGGGTCTCTACCTTTTTTGATAACTATTCTGTAACTGAATTATAGCGTTTAATGGTTGCCCCCCAAGAGCACAAATAAAAAAACAACCCACCGATTTCGTTAGAGAGCCCTTTTTCACTCTCTAACATTAATCCTACTTATCTTAGCACCTCAAAAAAAATGATTTATACCCCAAAACGAACCTATTTAGTTATAGAATGAACAGACAAAGCAAACAAATATTAAAAGAACAATTAATTACTCAATTACAAAAAATTATGTACCGTGTATCTAATAATGCCAAAAAATATAAGCAATAATAACAGCACAGATAACACCGATTGTATCAGCGAGTAGCCCTGCCCATGCAGCATATCTAATTTTTTTAATTCCCACGCTTCCAAAATACAAAGCGATAATATAAAAAGTGGTATCTGAAGAGCCTTGAAGAATAGACGCGAGCTTACCAACAAAAGAATCGGGCGTATATTTTTGCATAATATCGATCAGTAAGCCCCTGGCACCGGCACCACTAAAAGGTTTCATAATTGCTACTGGTATAGCGGGTATGAAATCTGAATTAACACCTAATCGTTCAACTGCATGTTGTATGCTGATGGTTATATATGTTAATGTTCCTGAATCCCTTAGCATTCTGATAGAAACCAACATTGCTACTAAATAAGGGATAATGGTAAAAATAATCTCAAAGCCTTTCTTCCCTCCTTCAATAAAGCTATCGAAAATATTAACGCGTTTGTATAAACCAACCCCTAAAATACTAACAATAAAAATGAGCAAACAGAGGCTAGCAAAAGTGTTGCTGATTAAATTTTTTCCTGCATCATCGAGATAACTATAGAGAAATAAAAAAGATACAATAAGACCAACAGCACCAATAATTGTTACAAAAAGTAAACGATCCCATTTAATTTTTTGCCAGATGCTCATAATGATAATCGATGCCAAAGTTGTACAAAGCGTTGCTAAAATGCACGGCACAAAAATACTATTAGCATTGTTTGAATGTAGGGCAATGCGATAGGTAATTATAGAAAGCGGAATAATTGTTAATCCGCTCGTGTGCAATACTAAGAACATGAGTTGGGCATTACTCGCCGTATCTTTTTTTGGGTTGATCTCTTGAAGGCTCTGCATAGCCGATAAGCCGAACGGCGTAGCTGCGTTATCAAGTCCCATAAGATTAGCACTAAAATTTAATACCATTTGTCCCATTGCGGGATGGTTATCAGGAACTTCAGGAAATAGTCGTTTCATAAACGGATTAATCCACTGTGCTACCTTATTAATAATCCCCGCTTTTTCAGCAATTTTAAGGATACCTAAAAAAAAGACCATCGTACCGGCTAAAGGAAATGCTATATCTAAGATAGTAGTTTTAGCACTGTCAAACATACCATCAACAAGCAATTTAAAAATATCAGTTTCGTGAAATACAAAAAAACGCACCAATGCTACAATTAGTGCTATCAAAAAAAATAAGAACCAGATAATACTTAATACCATCGGGATAATTTAAAATAGATTTTTTTAATAAAGATACCAAAGCCCATAATATATAAGCAAACAGCTCAATTGGTATTTATTACTAAGGGCATTGTCCATTCCCCAGCAATCAATCTATATCCTATTACTTAACTAAATGACAAACATAAGTGCAACAATAGATTTAATAAAATCCGTATTCAAGAACTATAATCCACAAAGGGTATATAGGTCATGAATACGGAGTAAATGTTATCGATGGTATGTTATCGTGCATTAACTTCTTTTCTAATAATATTTAAAGCACCACCGGCTTTAAACCATTCTATTTGCTGTGCGTTGTATGAATGATTGACGAGTATCTTATCTTCAGTTTTATTCTTATGCTTCAATACAACGGTTAACTGCTTGCCTTGTGCAAAATTTGTCAAGCCAAGAATATCAATATCGTCATCCTCTAAAATTTTGTCATAATCAGATTTATCAGCAAAAGTCAACGCTAACATACCTTGTTTTTTAAGATTTGTTTCATGAATGCGTGCAAAAGATTTGGTAAGAATAACCAAAACGCCTAAGTGGCGGGGTTCCATAGCAGCGTGTTCACGGCTAGATCCTTCACCGTAATTTTCATCACCTACTACAATACTGCCGATACCTGCTTTTTGATACACTCTTTGTGTACTAGGAACCGTGCCGTATTCGTTTGTAAGTTGGTTCTTAACGGAGTCAGTTTTATCATTAAAATAATTAACGGCACCGATCAATAAATTATTAGATATATTATCGAGATGGCCTCTAAACTTTAACCACGGACCGGCCATTGAAATATGATCGGTAGTACATTTTCCTTTTGCCTTAATGAGCAGTTTAAGATTTGTATAATCTTTACCATTCCAATCAGGGAAAGGGTCTAATAATTGCAAACGCTTTGAATCGGGGGCTACCAAGATATTAATTTTTGAGCCGTCATCAGCGGGTTTTTGGTATCCTGGATCTTCTACTGCAAATCCGTTAACGGGTAACTCGTCTCCAGCAGGTGGATCCAAATATACTTTTTCACCGCGTTCATTAATAAGGGCATCGGTTAGCGGATTAAATGCTAAATCACCGGCAATAGCCATGGCGGTAACGAGCTCAGGCGAACCAACAAAAGCAAAAGTATTAGGGTTGCCGTCTGCTCGCTTAGCAAAGTTTCTGTTAAAGGAGTGTACAATTGTATTTTTCTCCTTCTTTTCGGCACCAACGCGTTCCCACATACCAATGCAGGGTCCGCAAGCATTAGCAAAAACAGTCGCTCCAATTTTTTTAAAATCATTAATATAGCCATCTCGTTCGATAGTATATCGTATTTGTTCAGAACCCGGTGTAACCGTGAATTCCGATTTTATTTTCAAGTTCTTTTTAACAACTTGCCGGGCGATACTTGCCGAGCGAGCAATATCTTCATAAGAAGAGTTTGTGCAAGACCCAACCAAGCCAACTTCAATCTTTCGTGGCCAGCCGTTTTTTTCAGATACCGCTTTCATTTGCGAAATAGGCGTAGCTAAATCGGGTGTAAAAGGTCCATTAAGATATGGTTCTAAAGTAGAAAGGTCAATTTCAATAACTTGATCATAATACTTTTCAGGATTTTTATAGACTTCCTCATCGGCACGAAGGTGGTCGGTTAGCTTATTAGCCATTTCTGCAATATCTTGTCTATTTGTAGCTTTAAGATATTTTTCCATTGTTTTATCGTAAGGAAACAAGGTACTAGTAGCCCCAATTTCAGCACCCATATTACCAATTGTACCTTTGCCGGTGCAACTGATAGATTGAACGCCTTCACCAAAATATTCCATAACAGCCCCTGTTCCGCCTTTAACGGTTAAGATGCCGGTAATTTTTAGAATAATATCTTTAGCAGCTGCCCAAGGTGACAATTTTCCTTTTAGATGGACACCAATTACTTTTGGCCACTTTAGCTCCCAAGGCAACCCTGCCATAACATCGCAAGCATCGGCACCACCAACACCAACCGCCAACATAGAAAGTCCGCCACCCATGGGGGTATGAGAATCGGTACCAATCATTAACCCACCGGGAAAATCATAGTTTTCAAACATTACTTGATGGATAATACCGGCACCGGGTTTCCAAAATCCTAAGCCATATTTATTACACACCGACGCTAAAAAATCATATACTTCCTTACTTTCATTAACGGCTTGGTGTAAATCAGCTACGCCTTCCGTTTTTGCCATAATTAAATGATCACAGTGTACCGTTGACGGCACGGCTACCTTGGGGCGTTTTGCCTGCATAAATTGCAATAAAGCCATTTGTGCAGTTGCATCTTGCATCGTAACCCTATCTGGTGCAAAGTCCACATAACTTTTTCCTCGTTCAAACTCTTGCAAAGGCTGAGCACTATGAAGATGGGTATAAAGAATTTTTTCAGATAGCGTTAGCGGTTTTTTTATCGTTTTGCGGACAAGTGCTAAACGATCGGGTAAAGCTGCGTAAACTTTTTTAATCATTTCTATATCGAATGCCATAAAAAAATAGGTTTAACAATTATAAATAATTAACAAAGGTACAAATTAATATGTGTGAATACTGTTTTTTACAAAATATGATAACACTCATTAATGGTGCGGGTAGTTAAAAGTAACTCTATGACGACAAGGGGGGGCGAAATATTTTGGCTAAAGGCTTGTTATTAAAGGTGGGTTCTAAAAATTGTTTTTTTAAAGATGGCTGATACCGCCAAAATGAAA
>JASGCP010000031.1 GCA_030053995.1 Phycisphaerales bacterium | reverse complement strand
CCTTTTTTTTTTGTAACTTTGCATGCTTTCTCACACGAAACTTAGTAATGCCAAATAATGGGCTTCGATTATTGGTACAAATAAATTAAACAGATACTTTTTTTTTTAATAAAAATAATTTAATTTCGCACCCATATAAAAAAATAATAATGCCTACTATTCAGCAATTAGTTAGAACAGGTCGAGAAATAATGAGAGCAAAAAGTAAGTCCCGAGCTTTAGATTCTTGTCCACAAAGAAGAGGAGTTTGTACACGGGTTTATACTACTACCCCTAAAAAGCCCAATTCGGCACTCCGAAAGGTGGCAAAGGTAAGGTTAACTAATAAAATTGAAGTTATCGCTTATATACCCGGTGAGGGGCATAATTTGCAAGAACACTCTATTGTACTCATTAGAGGCGGACGGGTAAAAGATTTACCAGGTGTTCGTTATCATATTGTTCGCGGTAGCTTGGATACAGCCGGTGTGAAGGATCGTAAAAAAAGCCGTTCCAAATATGGTACAAAAAGAGAAAAAGCTAAAAAATAGATTTTATCCCTTATTATTAACTAATTTTAATTTCATCAATTATTTATCATGCGTAAATCTCAAGCAAAAAAGTTACCTATCAGTCCCGATTATAAGTACAAAGATAAATTAGTTACTCGCTTTGTTAATAATTTGATGTGGGATGGTAAAAAAAGTATATCATTTGGCATATTTTATGACGCCATTGGTAGAGTATCTAAAATTACAAGTGAAGATGGTTACGAAATATGGAAAAAAGCTCTAAATAATGTAAGCCCTAATGTTGAAGTTCGCAGTCGCAGAATCGGGGGAGCTACCTTCCAAATACCAACAGAAGTAAGACCTGATAGAAAAACATCTTTGGCTATAAAATGGCTTATTCGTTATAGTCGTGAAAGAAATGGTAAGTCTATGGCCGAAAAACTTGCCAACGAAATTGTTGCCGCTAGTAAAGGTGAAGGGGCAGCTTTCAAAAAAAGAGAAGATACCCATAGAATGGCTGAGGCTAACAAGGCATTTTCCCATTTTAGAGTTTAAGTCGTACAGCACGATCATTGTCTTTCGGTCAATAAAAAATATATCAATTTTACAACCAGATATTTTATTATAAGCTAATACCGTTATTTTTTTAGCCTATTATTAATTGCTTGTCTCTGTATTTTTTCATCTTCTTTTACTGCTTGTTTTTTTATTGGTAATATTTTACTTTTCCGACTCGATCTGTTTGGTAAAAAATATCCTAATTTTTAAAACTATAATGTCTTTGTAAATTTTGATTCTTATTGTTAAGTTAATTAGCTCATTATAAGTAATCTATTTTCGCAGTAACTTTTAAGGTGATATTTTATAACAATCCTCAGCTAAATGTTTATTTGTAGAACGATCAAGGAGTTGCACGGCGTCTTAAAAGAAAATTGTTATCATAAGTCTATTTCTTCTAAAATAGGTTTTGTACCAACCATGGGTGCCTTGCATCAAGGACATGTATCCTTGGCAAAAAAAAGTAGTGATAGGGGTAATTTTACAGTGGTTAGTATTTTTGTAAATCCCACCCAATTTAATAATCCTGATGATTTTAGAAAATATCCTATTACCATAGAGCAGGATATCGCCTTCTTGCAATCATCTAAATATTGTCATGTATTGTTTATCCCCACTTCTGATGAAATATATCCGCCTCATGATGATCATTTTTTCTTGGAACACTATGAATTGGGTAGTTTAGAAAATATATTAGAAGGGCTGTATCGTCCTAATCACTTTCAAGGTGTTTGTAAGGTCTTGCATAAACTTTTTGTCTTGGTTGCCCCCAATGAGGTTTTTATGGGGCAAAAAGATTATCAACAATGTTTAGTAGTTGGTCAATTGCTTAAATTGGTTTTTGCACTGAAAAATATACAAATGATTGTATGTGATACTTTCCGTGAAGATTCAGGATTGGCTATGAGTAGTAGAAACCAACGATTAAATAATGAAGAGAAAGAAAAAGCAACTGTTTTTTACAAGGCCGCCCAATATGCACAACAACATATTAACAAACATAATTTTAAAGAGCTACAAACTAATATAGTACAGATGATTATCAATTCAGGATTTGAAAAAATAGACTATGTCGAATTCTGTGATATAACTTCTTTAGAAATTCTTAACAATTCAGGCTCGCGTGTCAATGTCGTATTAGTAATAGCTGGATTCTTAAATTCTGTTAGGCTCATTGATAATTTTATGATTGCGGTTAAACCATAATGGTGCACTTTATTTTACTCCGATAAAATCGATACCTTGCAACTTTTTAGCATTTTAAAAATGTCGTGCATGCATGTTTGATAAAAGATTTTGTATTTTTTTCTATTATACACAATATCAGTCTCTCTTATCGTTGTTTTTTAAAATATTCGTAAGTTTTTATTAATCCGTCTTTTCTACTAACAATCGGTTGCCATTGCAATAGCTCTTTAGCTTTTGAAATGTCAGGACGCCTTTGTTTAGGATCGTCCGTTGGTAAGGGTTTATAAATGATTTTAACTTTTGAACCTGATAGGTCGATGATTTCCTTAGCAAAATCATTAAGTGATATTTCATCAGGATTGCCGATATTAACCGGTAAATGGTAATCGCTCATGAGTAATTTATAGATTCCATCTATTAAGTCATCAATATAGCAAAAGGATCGTGTTTGCGAGCCATCGCCAAATACCGTAATATCTTCACCTCTTAGTACCTGTCCGAAAAATGTAGGCAAAGCTCGGCCATCATGCAGGCGCATTCTTGGACCATAAGTGTTAAAAATACGTACAATGCGTGTGTCAACACTGTGAAAAGTATGATACGCCATCGTAATTGATTCCATGTATCTTTTAGCTTCATCATAGACACCTCTTGGACCAATAGGATTAACATTACCCCAGTACGATTCGGTTTGCGGATGTACTAAGGGATCGCCATATACTTCACTGGTTGAAGCTACTAATATTCTTGCATGCTTATCTTTTGCTAATCCTAAACAGTTGTGGGTTCCCAATGCACCAACCTTTAGTGTTTGAATAGGAATTTTAAGGTAATCGATAGGGCTAGCCGGTGATGCAAAATGTAAGATATAATCTAATTTTCCTGAAATATGAATGAATTTGGTTATATCATGATGATGAAACTCAAAATCCTTGAGTGGAAATAAATGCTCAATATTCGATAAACCACCAGTTACCAAATTGTCCATAGCAACAACGCTACACCCTTCTTTAATAAATTTATCGCAAAGATGAGAGCCTAAAAAGCCCGCCGCTCCTGTAATTAAAACTCTTTTTTTTTGTTGCATCGAACAATATTTTTTTGATATCTAACTAATTACCATTGGGGCGCCCTACCGAATGATAGATAAACCCTCTTTTTTTCATAGCTTGTAGCTCCCATAAATTACGACCATCAAATATGAGCGGCTCTACCAACAAAGATTTTATTTTTCCAAAATCAGGATTTCTAAATTCACTCCATTCTGTTGCTACGACTAAAGCAACAGCTGATTTTAAAGGCTGATACATAGTGCTAGCGTATTCGATATCTTCGTTACCTATAATTTTTTTAGTATTCTCCATAGCAACCGGGTCATAAACAGAAATCGACGCACCCAGTTCTTTTAGTCTTTTAATGATATATAGTGCGGGGGCTTCTCGAATATCATCAGTATTAGGTTTGAATGCCAAGCCCCATACTGCTATTTTTTTACCCTGTATCCTACCTTGAAAATAATCAAGGATTTTATTGATGATAACCGCATGTTGTATTTGATTAACCTGTTCTACCGCCGATAATATCTTGAAATCATAGTTGTTTTGCTGGGCAGTATAAATTAAGGCTTTTACATCTTTAGGAAAGCAACTCCCACCGTAGCCAATGCCTGGAAAAAGAAATCGGTTGCCAATACGAGTATCGCTACCAATACCAATCCGTACTTGATCAACATTAGCACCGAGTTTTTCGCACAGTAAGGCGGTTTCATTCATAAAAGAAATTTTTGTAGCCAAAAAAGCATTGGATACATACTTGGTTAGTTCAGAAGATCGCTCGTCCATGAAGATGATCGGATTACCTTGTCGCACAAAAGGTTGATAGAGTTCGCTCATAACTTCTTTTGCCCAATCAATACTCGCTCCAATAACTACGCGTTCAGGTTTCATGAAGTCTTCCACCGCAAAACCTTCGCGTAAAAATTCTGGATTACTAACCACGGCAAATTTGCCATGAAATTTACTGCTGATTATTTTTTTTACCAGATCAGCTGTGCCAACAGGTACGGTGCTTTTATTGACAATGATTGTCGCTTGATCATGCACAAGTAGAGTAGCCAGTTGGTCGGCTACTTGGAAAATATAAGTTAAATCGGCACTACCATCTGCACTGCTGGGAGTAGGTAACGCCAAAAAGATAATTTCAGCACCCTTTGTACCTTGTGTTAAATCGGTAGTAAATGATAAACGGTTATCCCGCATGTTTTTCTGAAACAAAGCATCTAAACCGGGTTCGTAAATTGTTAACTTGCCATTTTGTAATTGCTCGACAATCTTTTTGTTGATATCTACACAACAAACTTCGTTGCCATTTTCTGCTAAACAGGTTCCCGTAACCAACCCTACATAACCTGTACCAACGACTGTTATCTTCTTCATGTGTACCTTAACTAAATTTGGTGCAAGTTAAAATATTTATCGCATAAAAGGCGGGGCGATTTAATGTTTAATGGGCTATCGTGTGGCTACTGCGTATAATAAAATATCGCCTCCAAGCGAATAATCTTGCCATGAAAGGCCTCCATCGTTCGTTATATAGACAATACCATTACCGGTAACATTTTCATAACCTACGGCAATGCCCGTTAAAGAATTTGTAAAATAAGATATACCTTCAAACTGTTCTCCTTGTTGCCCCGTAGTGAAATTTTGTATCCATTGACCTTGATTATAATTGTCGATTAATCCCCCTTGAGCATTGCCACCAGCTACGCTGACGGTATTTGAGGGGCTACAATAACTTACACTTAAAAATGCGTTTTCTAATTCAGTATTGTATTGCAATTTCCAAGTATTACCGGTATCGGCAGAATTAAAAATGACGGCCTTGAAATCGCCATTACTAAAGGTTTGCGTACCTGCAAGCCAAAATTGTTGCGGATTTTGAACATATACTGATTGAAATCCATAGTTAGTTTTAGCAAGACTAACATTGGTCCATGTATTTCCCGTATCGGAACTAATGTAAATATAACTACCGGTATCCTCTTCGTTAAAACCAACGGCAATAGCATTTTTATCGGTCAAGGTAGCAACGCTATTAAAAATTACACCCAAAGGCATTATTTTGGGAGTCCAAGTTTTGCCACTATCAAGTGTTTTTAGGATGACATCATTGCCTACAATTAGTCCTACTGCTGGTGTCCAAAAAGAAACCGACCAAAGAGAAAAATAGCTTGGTATGGTGCTTCTTTCCCATGTATTACCGGTATCATTAGAAATGTAAACTGTGCCAAAATCACCTATGGCAACAATGCGTTCGTCATTTATAAAGGTTACAGCATCAATGCTTACGCCTTTTCTTTTAAAAACCGACTGCCATGTTTGTCCCCTATTTTTACTTCTAAATATAGTAGCATAGCCACTACTATCACCTACTACGATGGCCGTGGTATTGTAAGGCGTTGATGGGGTATTATTAGTTACACTATTTTGCTTTGTACAGCTTGTTACACTGAGTAGTATCAATAATATCGGTAAACATAAGTATCTCATAGTATGAAATTTTGCAAACTTTCTGTTGATTGTTAAATTGTATAAGATCAAGATTGAATCGTCAAAAGTACTATTAATTAATGACGCAAGTTTAAAGTTTATTTTTCATGTAGATGAATTTTGAATTTTCCCCCCAAAGAAATTGTAGTTGTTTGCTTAATACTTAAAAATTATGAAGCACACGGTTTGATATTTCAAAATACAGCTTACTGTATAGGTAGTTACATCAAAATATTTACCTGAAAAATAAATTTTATGTTTATACCCAAAATGTGCAAGTACGATTCACTTTTTAGGTAAAATGCTTTTCAACTATTTTTACTGCAATAGAATCGTTAAAAATGCTTTTTGGTTTCATCAAAGAAATATTGCGTTGCCAAAATTTACTTCTTCTGAATGAAATTAGTCGAAAATAGTACTATTTTCATTTCAAAATGCAAGTTTAAGCAATAGGGTTATGAGCCGAGCATTTTTCCGGTAGCCTATTAGTTGAGGCTGAAAAGTATTATTTATTCTTTAGTCGTTATGCTGAATCTACTATCAAATGATCGTAATCTTTTTCATTCGTGTATAAGTTTAAAATCTATTGTCGTCCTTTTTTTATCCATTTAGCCGGTACAACTTTTCTAAAAAATTCTTTCATGATCATTACCTTTCAATTGTAATATTCAAGGTTAGTTTTATTACACTAAACCTATTTTACATCCTCGATTTTTTCCGCTTTTCTAAAAAGATGTGTCGTTGCCCAAAACTGCCAGTGGGTAGGGTGTTTTTCTATTAATTCTGATAATTTTGATTGGGTGACGATATTGTAATCGTTATTCAAATTTTCGATGTGTATTTTAAAGGTATAGTTTTCTTGCAATTCTAAATAAGCAAAATAAGGTTTTGCTTCAGGTAGCAAGGTTTTAGCCATCTTATAAGTGTCGTTAATTAAATAGGTTTGTTGTCCAATAGTAGCACGGGCGAATCGGCTATCCTTTGCTTTATTTTTACTCCAGTAATTATAGCCTATATCACAAAACATACAGAAACTAGCTTTGTTAACGCCATAGTTTTGTCTGAATACTTTAAAAGGGTTAGCAGCACCTTGGTGTAGATTAATTTTTTCGGCTACCTCTTGTGATTTTACTTTACTGTATAATTTTTTAAAGAAATATTTGATTGTCCAATGTTCCCATAAAACAAAACTAGCGAGATATTGTTTTTTCGCGTCTTTAAAAACACGCGATACATGGGACATGAATAAAAAATGGTAAAAGTGCGGTGCCCCAATAAATATGCGATCGTTGGGACCTAGTTCTTCAATAACTTTATCTAGTGAACTTGCATCAAACATGGCCGCTACTTGTTTATCGGAGTAAAAAGGATAAGCGGCAAAGACGATGCAGTTAAAGAAAAAGCCGGTTAAATAGTCAGCTATGAATGTTTTATCATTAATAGTATGATCCGGAAAAGACAGTCTAAAATTTGCCAGTAATTTTTTACCTACAGCCGGATGAAGAAAATTAAAAAATCGACCGTAGTGTCGACTGAAACGATGTAGTTTTTCTAAGGGAACTTTTTTGTAGATGTATTGCACTCTAAATAAAACAGCGAAGTAGTAAAAAGCATATCTATGCCAATTTAATGCGGTCAGTTCTTTTTCTTGCATCAATTTTTATTTTTATATTAAACCACATTTTTAATGAGCACGATCATATCATTGAAAATTATACAAATTTAACAAAATTACTATTTCGATGCGTTAATAATTCACAAACATGAATAATTATAAACATCCAATCTTAATTGTTTTTTTTAATGAAGACTTTATTGTGCATAATTTATTTTTCGTGCCCTACTTTTATTGAAAATATTTTGCCCTTTATCAATACCTTTGCGCATTTCTTTTTGAATATGAATAGGTTCGTGCATTGTTTGTTGACAGGTTGCACTACAGCAATGTTCGTAGTGTTCAGCACAACGAACACACTGAATAAACAATAGATGACATCCTGGGTTAACACAATTGGTGTGATTGTCGCACGGTTGACCACATTGATGACACTTGGCGATAATATCTTCAGTAATGCGTTCGCCTAATCGATTGTCGAACACAAAGTTTTTACCAATAAATTTTGATGATAACCCCTGCTTTTTTACTTCATGGGCGTACTGGATAATCCCTCCTTCTAAATGATACACATTTTTAAATCCCTTTTCAAGAAGGTAGGCACTTGCTTTTTCGCAGCGGATGCCACCGGTGCAGTATAAAACAATATTTTCTTTAGTATGTTGTTCAATTACTGCAATACTTTTTTTTAATTGTTCTCGGTAGGTATCAGCGGGAATTTCTATGGCATTTTGAAAATGTCCAACTTCATATTCATAATGATTACGCATATCGACAAGGGTAACAGATTGATTGTCGATCATATCATTCATTTGCTCGGCACTAACATATTGCCCTGTTCGTTTAAAAAGGAAGTCGGATTCTGATAAGCCATCGGCTACAATTTGTTTGCGTACTTTCACTTTCAGTACCCAAAAACTTTTACCGTCATCTTCAACGGCGATATTTAGTCTTAGTTTTTCTAAATTAGTTTGTGTGTGAATAAACTGTTTAAAACGATCCCAATGAGGCTCTGGCACACTAATTTGTGCATTAATGCCTTCATGGGCTACAAATATTCTGCCAAAGACATTTAATTTATTGAGCTCAAGGTATAAGAAATCGCGGTATGCTTGTGGCTCAAGAATGGGGAAATACTTATAAAAGCTCAAAGTGATTCTTCTAGCAGTCTCTGCCATCATTTTTTCTTTCAATTCTTTATTTGAAATTTTATTTCGTAACTGCATTGGTAATAAAATTTTTAGTATGCAAAGTTAGCAGATATTTTTAACTATTTAAATTAAATCGAACATATTGAGTGGGTCAATGGTTCTTTTTTTTTCGATTAGCATAATGTTGTGATTGTTTAATATTAATGAAATATTTCATTGTAACTTCAAACAGATATACTAACTTTGCTAAAAATAATAATTGCTTTGGATGTTTCATAAAAAAGAGTAGGGTTGTTGTATGAGAAAAATTGCTATATCTAGAAAAGAAAGTTTTAATGCTGCCCATCGCTTGCATTGTGATAGCTTATCTTTAGAAGAAAATATTAATTTGTTTGGGAAGTGCAATAATCCAAACTATCATGGTCATAATTATACCCTTATCGTTACGCTTATTGGTGTACCAGATTTGGTTACAGGATTACTCTTAGATATTAGAAAATTAAGTGAAATAATAAAAGCAGAGGTTGTTGAGCGTTTAGATCATAAGAACTTAAATTTAGATGTTCCTGAATTCAAAAATCTTAATCCCTCTGCTGAGAATATGGCTTTTGTGATATATGATATTTTGCGAAAAGCGATTGAGCCGCAATTTGACTTAAAAATTAGGTTGTACGAGACCGAGAATAATTTTGTGGACTATCCTTATTTGTAATTAAATAAAAAACATGTCAAAAAAAATAGAATTACCCGTCAATGATATTTTTCTTGTTGACACGAAAGATACACGGGCAGTTAAAAGTGAATTAGAAAAAACAGAAATTATTTCTTATCATTTTTCTAAGATAATGGAGACGCTCGGTCTTGATTTAACTGATTCGAGTTTATCCGGTACGCCCGATAGAGTTGCTAAAATGTTTGTTAATGAACTATTTGTAGGTATTGATCCCTTAAAAAAACCTAAACTGACGCTCTTCCCTAATAAGTACAATGACGGCGAAATGATTATTAAGAAGAATATTAGTATTTATAGCTATTGTGAGCATCATTTTGTTCCTTTTTTTGGTAAAGCATATATTGCTTATATCCCCCAAGGGAAGATTATTGGATTAAGTAAATTAAGTCGAATTGTACAATATTACTCGAAAAGACCACAAGTGCAAGAGCGTTTAACGAATGATATCGCGACTGAATTGAAGCAGCATATTCAGATAGACGATGTTGCGGTATTGATAGAGGCGAAGCATCTTTGTGTTGCTAGCCGGGGTATTAGAGATGTCAATTCTACTACCATTACTACTTCCTTTTCTGGTCAATTTAAGAATGATCAGCATAGGATAGAGTTTTTGAATCTTATAAAGAGCTAAATTGTGTAATATGGAAAAACCCCGAAAAGGATTTTTATTTCCAGGTCAAGGGTCTCAATCTGTAGGTATGGGTAAACATCTATATGATGATTTTGAAGTAGGAAAACGATTATTTGAACGGGCTAATGATCTATTGGGATTTAGGATCAGTGATATTATGTTTGGTGGTACTGATGCCGAGCTCTTGCAGACCAAGGTAACCCAGCCTGCTATATTTTTACATTCTGTGATAGCGGGACAAGTTCATATTGATGCAAAGCATGTACCTGATATGGTGGCAGGGCATTCTTTAGGTGAGTTTTCGGCTTTGGTAGCTAATAAGACTTTAGATTTTGAATCTGCACTAAAATTGGTATATAAACGAGCCCTGGCTATGCAAGCGGCTTGTGATAGTCAGCAATCTACGATGGCGGCTATCCTCCTTTTAGATGACGATATTGTTAAGCGTATATGCGATGAGGTTACTAAGGAAACCAACGAATTTGTTTGTGTTGCTAATTATAATTGTATTGGTCAGGTTGTTATTAGCGGTAGTATTAAGGGTATTGAAATTGCTTGCGAACGCATGAAAGTTGCTGGGGCTAAAAAGGTTGCTGTTTTAAAAGTTAATGGGGCTTTTCATTCGCCTTTTATGGAGTCGGCGAAAGCAGAGTTAGAAAAAAGTATTATTGACACGGAGTTTAAAACGCCGATATGTCCTATTTATCAAAATGTTAATGCAAAGCCTACGGCTGATCCGCAAGAAATTAAAAAGAATCTCATCAACCAATTAACAAGTCCTGTTTTATGGACACAAACTATTCAGGCCATGGTACAAGATGGTGTAACAGAATTTGCAGAAGTGGGTAATGGCAGGGTTTTACAAGGATTGGTAAAGAAAATTGCACACGATATTGTTGTACATCATTATTGTTAAAATGATGGGAACTTGTATTACTTGATTGTAAACATTTTTGGGTCTATGATTAAAAGAGTGGGTAACTTAGCTCACTTTCATATTGATTACCATTGAGCGTATAGCATCTGCAGGCTTTATTTTTTCTTTGTTTCTTTCTTTTGTATCAAAACAATAAGAAAGAAAAATGACCTTGTAAAATATCAAATTGTAGTTTTAAAAACCAATTCATTTTTACCCACCCTTTTCGTCATAGACCCTAATTTTTTAGGATCAAAGTAGGGAAAAATAGTTGGATTGGATATTGCACAAAGTTATAGGTGCTTGTCTTGTTATTTCTATTATTTTTCTCTGTTTTTTTTCATAGGCTAAAGTTTATAGGACTTAAAGTGTAGAACATAACAAAATTTATTTTTGTTAATTGATAAATAATTGTATAACTTCGACCTGCTAAACTAAAAAATCTTATAAAATGTCAGATATTAAAGAAAAAGTAAAAAAAATAATTGTTGATAAATTAGGGGTTAATGAAGATGAGGTTACAAATGAAGCATCTTTCACAAATGATTTAGGTGCCGACTCCTTAGACACCGTAGAATTAATCATGGAATTAGAAAAGGAGTTTAATATTTCTATTCCCGATGAACAAGCCGAAAGCATCACGACTGTTGGGCAGGCCATAGCTTACATTGAGCAAAATACAAAGTAGTTATTTTATAAATTTTCATATTTGATATTTGCTTTTAATACCTTGTAAAAGATATTAAAAGCAAAGATGTTAATTTTATTTTGTTTATCAGAATTACTATTTCATTATTGTTTTATGTATTTATATGGTGGGATTCCAAAAAATAAAAATAAAACTAGTGCACAAAACAAAGAAATTTTATGATGCATAATAGGCGTGTTGTCGTTACGGGCATGGGTGCGTTGACTTCTATCGGAAATACCGTATCTGAATATTGGGACGCTTTGATTGCGGGTAAATCAGGTGCTACAAGAATTACTTTGTTTGATCCAAGTAGGTTTAAGACAAATTTTGCATGTGAAGTAAAAGGATTTGATCCGCTTAATTTTATTGATAAAGCGGATATAAAAAAAATGGATCGATTTTCGCATTTTGCCTTGGCAACGGCTCATGAAGCTATTACGCAATCAAAAATTCAGGTGGACCAATTAAAATCTGATAGAGTAGGGGTTATTTTGGGATCAGGTATTGGTGGGTTACCCTCTTTTCAAAATTCTATTATGGATTATGCACGTGGCGATGGTACGCCTCGTCTTTCCCCCTATTTTATACCCAGAATGATATCAGATATAGCCGCTGGGTTCGTTTCTATAAAATATAATTTCAGAGGTCCTAATTTCGGTGTTACTAGTGCTTGTGCAAGTAGTAATCATGCTATTAGTGTGGCTTCACAATATATTAGGGCTGGTATTGTAGATGTTATGCTTACAGGTGGTAGTGAATCGGTAATCTGTGAAACCGGTATCGCTGGATTTAATAGTTTGAAGGCTCTAAGTGAAAGAAACGATGACCCTTTAACCGCGTCAAGACCTTATGATCGAGATCGCGATGGTTTTGTAATGGGTGAAGGATCGGGTACGCTTATTTTGGAAGACCTAGAGCATGCACTCAAAAGAGGTGCCCCTATATTTTGCGAACTCGCTGGTGTAGGTGCTACCGCTGATGCTTATCATATTACAGCACCCCATCCCGATGGGTTAGCCGTTAAAGATGTTATGTTACAGGCACTTGCTAATGCCCAATGTAAGCCGGAAGATGTTGATTACATTAATACACACGGAACTTCAACGCCTTTAGGCGATATAGCCGAAGTAAAAGCTATACAGTATGTTTTTGGAGAACAGGCATACAAAGTGAATATAAATTCAACAAAGTCAATGATTGGACATTGTTTGGGTGCGGCTGGAGCAGTTGAAGCTATCGCAACTATTTGTACCATATTGCATGGGGTTGTACACCCTACTATTAACCACTTTAATGATGACCCCGAAATTGATTCAAAATTAAACTTTACCTTTAATAAGGCTCAACATAGAAAAGTTGATGTTGCTTTAAGTAATACTTTCGGATTTGGGGGGCATAATGCATGTGTTGTATTTAAAAGATTTGTGCATTAGATTTATCGCTATCATTGCTCTTTGCTATGATAGTTTCTACTATGGAATCATCTTAAAAAGGCTAAATTGTAATATCATGTCGCACAAAATATTTATTACCATTATGTTGCCACTCCTCAAAATATGTTAGAAAAAATAAAAAATTAGACCGTTATCATTTTTTTGACACACGATAATATTTGCAGAAAGGGTACATAACTATTGAATTATTTGAAAAATAGCTTAACTATCACCTTGTTTAGCAGTGATCAGTATTGATGAATTAAAAAAATAAAATTCTAAACTGGTATCAAGAAAATACAAATTTAGATCAACAATCTTGAGAAATGTAATATTGAGCAGTATATGAATCCTATTAAATACCTTTTCAAAAGATTAAAACAAAAAACATTCAAGGATGAAGTATACTTTGTACTTGGAATTAAAATTTCAAAAATCCAACTGTACCAGTCTGCCTTACAACATAAAAGTGTTTTTGATCCCTCTGTACCCAATAATGAAAGATTAGAATATCTGGGTGATGCAATATTGGGTGCTATTGTAGCTGAATATCTTTTTAAAAAATATCCTACTAAAGATGAGGGATTTTTAACGGAAATGAGAACTAAAATGGTTAATAGGAATCATTTAAATAGCCTGGCTTTGCAAATTGGTATTGATAAATTGCTCAAGTTTAATAGAAGTGATTTTTCGATTAGAAATAGTCAAATATTTGGGAATACCTTAGAGGCGTTAGTAGGTGCTATTTTTCTTGATAAGGGCTATAAAAGAACTTATTATGTAATTATGAGGAAAATGATTATTCCATTTGTTTCAATTGACGATTTGGAAGCCACGCAAATTAATATTAAGAATAAACTTATTAGCTGGGCTAACAGAGAGGGCAAAGCAGTGGCTTTTGAAGATGATCTTACCTTGAAAAAAAATATCTATGCAAAGCAATTTAATATCAACTTATTTATTGACGGTAAATTGGTGGCTAAGGGGGGTGGGCAGAATAAAAAGGAAGCCTGTGAAGAAGCTGCCCAAATAGCTTATGAAGAGGTTGTCGTACAGGCATCAAATGAGCAATAACTATGGGTTATTCTCTTTTACGGTACTTTTGGAAACCATAAACTAAAAATATGAATTTTTAGTTTATATTTAGAAACAACACTGTGCTTTTCATAAAAATATAGGTAAATGATCATTCTTCTATGGTTATTCCCTCTCTAGTAACTTCATATTATTAAAAATATTTAACAAATGATTGCTCGTTTACATCGATTGTTCAACATTATTATATTACATTTTTTATTCGGATCGTTGGCTTTTTCACAACCGCAACAAGATAGTGTTAAATTTTCACGCACCAATCCGCCGATTGGGCATATTTCAGGTAGGCTGATCGACAGCACTACGCAAAAGCCTTTATCCAATGCAACTCTTATTTTATCCTCTCAGCAAATAGATCCGGTAACAAAAAAGAAAACACTGGTTGGTATCACTACTGTTTCATCATCAAATAATGGGGCGTATTCTTTCTCAAATATCCCCTTATTAGGTAGGTATGTTATGCAAGTTGATATGATTGGGTATAGATCTAAGAATATTCCCGTGTCATTTATTGCTCCAGATGGTTTACAAAAACTAAAAGCATTATCAGATAGTAGTGCCTCTCAAGATGCTGAAAGTATGTTTGAAAAAATAAGCGAAAAAAATATTAATGTTTTTTTATCAAAGGAAACGAATAATCTTAATACGGTTGTAATTTCTGCTACAAAAAAACAATTTGAAATGGGTATCGATAAAAAAGTTTTTAATGTTGATAATAATTTACTGAGTACCGGGCAAACAGCTACTGAAGTTATGCGCAATGTTCCACTTGTTAATGTTGATATTGATGGGAATATATCATTACGAAATGGTTCGCCCACTTTGTTTGTTGATGGTAAACCCACAACTTTAACCCTTGATCAAATCCCCGCAAATATTATCGATAAGGTGGAAATTATTACGAACCCATCTGCTAAATATGATGCAAGTGGTGGGCAGGGGGGGATTGTTAATTTGGTGTTAAAAAAACAAAATAAGCAGGGGTACAATGGCGGACTCAGTGGGGGAATTGATAGTCGTGCACGCGTTAATGTTTCCGGCAATTTTAATGTTCGATATTCAAAATTCAATGTTTTTGCATCGGCAGCATACAAACAGCGTAAATCTATATCTACATTGAACTCTAATTTGGTGGCAACACAGCCTTATCCCTATAATCTAAAACAAACATCAAAAACGACAACAGACGGCTATTTTACATTTGTAAGAGGTGGGTTTGATTATTTACCAAATGAAAAAAACACGCTAACTGTTTCAGGACACTATGTTTATGGATATTTTCCTAGCAATGCCACTCAGGTCCTTGACTCTATTAAGGATACTAAGCCTGATTCTTCAACAATATCGAATCGAATTACGAGTGTTGGGGGTGTTTTTAAACGCTACTCCGCTCAAATAGAATATAGACATGATTTTGCAAAAAAGGATCATAATATATCTGCTTTTGTTAATTACAGTTCAGGTAAATACACGAGCGTAGGTAACTATAATACTTTTACCAATTTCACTACGCTTAATGGTGGTGCCCCCATTAATACGATATTTCAAAAAAATACTTTGTACGGACTGAATAATTATCTTACTATTCAGGCTGATTATGCTAATCCTTTGCACAAATTATTAAGTATTGAAGCTGGGGTAAGATCAGCGGTTAGGTGGTTTGCAGATACTACGCAACAATCATTTGCCTACTCAATCCCGCAAAATTTTGTACCCGATCCCAATCTTTTAGCTAATTATAAATACATTGATCAAACCTATGCGGGCTATATTAATTTTAAAGGCAAATATAAAAAATTAGGTTACCAAGCGGGTTTAAGAGCTGAAAGCTATACCTATAAAGGTACCTTGTTTACGAAAGATACTAGTTTTAATATTTTTTATCCCATTAGCCTCTTCCCTAGTGTTTTTTTAACTTATGATTTGAATATGAATAATCAGATACAGCTTAATTATTCACGCCGAGTTGATAGACCATCTTTTTTGCAGTTATTGCCTGTTTATGATTTTTCAGATATACAAAATCCTTCAATTGGTAATCCTGCGTTGAAACCCCAATACACTGAAACGGTAGAACTGAACTATAATTTTTCTTATTTAAAAGCTAGTAATTTATTAGTTACTTTTTATTTCAAATATCTCAACAATCTGATTACGCGTTATCAATATTTAGGTAAAAATATTAGTCCCTATGGTGGACCTGATAGCATTATTTATAATACTTTTATAAACTCAAACGGTAGTTATAATTATGGTCTGGAGTTAACTAATACGGTTGATATTTTCCCTTGGTGGAATTGTAATGTAAACCTAAATATTTTTAATGTAACGCTTAATGGTGCCCTTGATGGTTTAGGGAGTAATTTCTACTCGCTCTATGGTAAAATGAACCATAATTTTAAAATTACGAAAACTTGGGCTGTCCAATTTAGTGGTTATTACCAATCTAAATCAGTGCTCGTGTCGGTGGCTAGCGGTAGTAATAGTAATCAAAGTAGTTATGGGCAATCTAATGCACCGTCAGGACAAGGATTTTCAATTCCACGATACAGTTTTGATATAGCTATTCGAAAGGATTTTGTATTTCATAAAATTCATAATCTTAGTTTAACATTGAGTATGTCTGATATTTTTAGAACTCAAGTTTATGGTACCAATACCACTACTAATTATTTCACACAGAGCTATAATCGTCGCCGTGACCCGCAATTGATTACTTTTAATGCGTCCTATAGATTTGGTAAATTTACAGCCCCGAAACAAAAAAATGTAAAAGCTAAATCGGATGGATCGCAACAAGATCAATTAGATTTTTAAGGATAGATTACTTCTTCAGATAACCAGAGGGTTGTTAATTAACGCTGTGTGAGACTATATGGTTATTGCTAGTCTATTTTATTGGTTGGCTTTTCTATATTGATGAGATATACACATTTTTTACCAAAATAGTGCTATAATACTCAAGGTCGCATAGAGGATACTAGCAACACCATTGAGCGTCATGTATTGTATGTCAACTTTACTGATATCATCATCACGGACAAGATTTTGCTGATAATATAAAATTACAGCAAAAATAATAGCCCCTATCCAATAAATTTTGCTAAAATGAAATTCTAGTCCTATTGCAGGCAATAGTAGAATACTTATAGTATGTAAAACACGGGATAAAATAATTGCCTTTTTTCTACCCAACCATGCAGGTATAGAAAACAGGTTGTTACTTCTATCAAACTCTTCATCTTGCAATGAGTATATAATATCAAATCCGGCTACCCAAAATAACACCAGCATAGATAGTGTAAAAGCTATTAGGTGAATATGATTCGTAACCACTACATAGCCCCCCACCGGTGCCATGGACAAGCAAAAGCCTAATACAAAATGGCACAAACTAGTAAATCTTTTTGTATAGCTATAAAGTAATACGAGTGCAATAGCTATTGGGGATAGAAAAAAGAATAAGGAGTTGATGAGATAAGCAAATGTGAAAAATACAATGATTGCTATAATGGTGAAGAGGGTAGCATCTTGTACACTAATAACGCCCCGAGGTATTTCTCTATTCGCTGTTCGTTGGTTTAGTTTATCCCACTTTAAATCGACGATTCTATTAAAGCTCATGGCGGCGGAACGACCAGCAACCATACAAATGATAAAAAATAGAAAATGAATACTTAGTACCTGCATGTCGATTGAAGGCAATGATCGAAAACCAATCATAAATCCCATAATAGCAAAAGGCATAGCATAAAGCGTATGGGAGAAGCGAACGAGTGATAGATAATCTTTTATTTTTGCCATATATCGTAGTGCTTGTTTTAAAATATTTTTCTAAATTTAGTGTAATAGATCGTATAGAAAGAGGCAAGTTACAAAATTTCTTAGTAGTCAGGTGGTGGGGCTATGCTCTTTTTTTTGAATGACCCTTGATACCTACTTGTTGGTCCGTTTTTTATATTTTATAAAATACTATATCATTTTATTTTGTACCTTCACGATTTTGGTTAATCCAATAAATAAAAATAGATAATACGATTTAAAATGAGCTATACGCAATCCATCAAAAATAAAATTGGTGCATTTATCCATACATTTGGGTACGGTATTATGAAAGTTGATAAAACGCAACCTTATAAAGAAACGATACCTTCAGATATATACAAAAGCCAATCCTCAGATGAAAAATATAATTTCTATAAAACACCCATTGGAAATTATTATCTCCCTAAAGATCAGTTTATTAAAGGTTATAACAGTGAAAAAGATATGATTGCATATAGTATGAAACGGGGTAAATGCTTATGTGAAGAGCTTATACCATCTTTTAAAAAATATTTGCAACAAGGTATGTCCGTGATTGATATAGGTGCAAATTATGGGCAATTAAGCATTTTTTTTGCACAATCAGTAGGTAAAACTGGTAAGGTTTATAGTTTTGAAGCTAATAAAAATGTTTACGATGTTTTAGTCAAAAACAGTTTAGCAAATGAGGGCGGTATAATCAAACCTTTTTATAACGCCGTTTATCATAAAAATAATGAAACACTCATTTTTCCTGATTTAGACTTATCTGATGAATACACTAAGGAAGTAGGCAATGCACCGGGTTCTTACGGTTTTTTTAAACCTAAACGCCAAAATGATAATCAATATAAATTTGAACAGGTTAAGTCTTCAGAAGGAACGAAAGTTACAACAATTACTATAGATAGCTTAAATATACAGGAACCCGTTTGTTTGATGAAAGTAGATGTACAAGGATGTGATTTATTTGCCATGAAAGGTGCAGTAGAAACAATTAAAAAGCATAAAATGCCAATTTTTTTTGAGTTTGAGGAATTTTTACAAGAGTCATTTCAAACGAATTTTCAGAGTTATGTGGACTTTGTTCGTGAGATCGACTATCATTTCGCTCACAAAATAGCCACCAACGATTTTTTAATTCTACCAAATATATAATTGCTGTTTTTAAAGTTCTATTATTTTGCTCTATGACGAATTGAGTGGGTAAAAATGGTAGAAATGAATTGGTTTTTAAAATTACGGCATTACTAAATTTTGTGTGAGAAGATTTTAAAGAAAAGATTTTGAGGAAGCTA
>JASGCP010000159.1 GCA_030053995.1 Phycisphaerales bacterium | reverse complement strand
AAAATATCAAATTGTAGTTTTAAAAACCAATTCATTTCTACTATTTTTACCCACTTAATTCGTCATAGAGCCAAATGACGACTTCAAGAATTCCCCTAATAAAATAATTTACTATATTTGCACCAACAGAAACTAACTGAAAATCTTCTGTAACCCTAATGATGAATATCAATGACCTATCAAACGCCAGTAATAAACTCGGAAATTTTAGAAAGCCAATCTTAGATATTATTCAAATTAAAACCGATGATGATATGGAAAAAGTCTTAATGAAAATGGAAGCAATGGAAAAAAAGTATCAAATGCTGGTATGGGTTGTAACCACCGCTTTTAGTATTATTGCTATTTTACTTGCTATCATCGCTTTTAAAAAATAGGGATTTTTTAAAAGCGTTTTTAAATCTGTACATGTACAACTATAAAGTTTAGTAGATAACACTTATACTTCATTATCCGGCTAAATCATATTTTGAGGTGCTAAGAGAAGTAGGATTTAATGTTAGAGCGTGAAAAAGGGTTCTCTAACGAAATAAGTGGGTTGTTTTTTATTTGTGTTATTGGGGGTAACAATTAAACTCTATAATTTAGCCACAGAATAGTTGTCAAAAAAGTAGAGACGTTGCATGTAGCGTCTCTGCTTTTCTTATTAAATTTATTTGTCCTCTATATAAATCTGGAGGCAATTGATGCCAAAAAACAAATTTCAAAAAAAATCAATAGCCCTGATTTATATAGAGTAAACAAATAAAAAAGATCAATTGTCCCCAGATTTATCTGGGTTGCAATTAGTAAAAGCTGTGTAATCCGTGATTCAGACAAAAGAAGAAAGATGACCTTTAAAAGAACCATTTACTCTTCCTGTATTTTAGCCACTCAATTCTTCAGAGATGCATATTTTTCTACTACCCTTAAAACCTCTTAGCACCTCAAAAAATGATTTAGCAAATCAAATAATCATACATTTGCATAATCCATATTTTTGTATTTACTTTGACTTTTTTAAAAATATATTCCTATGAAAAAGACTGGTAAGGGCACTCGAAGCAACAAATCAATGTTACAAAGTCCACCGAGCAACACTTTTCTTGGTGGCAAACAGCAGTTAAATGCTAATTTTAGTCGATCTAATAAGATAAGAACAGCAGGGCGTAGAGGCGGATAGTCTGTTTTATATTTTAATTGTTAAGGTTTTTCTATCAAGTAAACCTTTTTTCCTTTTTGGTACTTTTATTAGTATCTCTATAATTTTTTTTGCTATCCAATCAGGGTATAGCATCTTCTTTCTTGTTCTGTTATCTTTTTTTTCATCTACGGCTATGATTTCTCCTATAGCGTTCATCACCCGATAGTGTATGTTCGTATGAATGGGTACAGTAGGTACCAGTTCTAATACCGCTACATTATGGGGTGCTAATTCGTGTTGCAGGGATAATAAAAAACCATTCATTGCAAATTTACTACTCCAATAGGCTATATTATTAGCTATCGTGCTGGTTTTTACATCTTCGTTGATACCAACAATAATGCCCTTAGTTTTTATTAAGTGTGGTGAAGCTAACTTGGTACAGTATAACATACTATTGAAGTTAACATCCATTACTTTTTGAAATGCGGGTATGGATATTTCTTGTAAACTGCTATTAGATTTTATACCGGCATTATTAATCAGTATATCAATTTGTCCAAAGCTCTTGATAGCATCATTTATAAATTGTGCACAATCATTATGTTTGCTCACATCAACAAGATTAATATGCAAGGGGTATCCAACATATAAACTTTGTAGTTGATATATTCGATCGTAATTTTGACCGCAAGTAACAACTTTAGCGTTAAGTTGCAAAAATAATTCAACTAATGCCCTACCAATTCCGGATGTTCCACCCGTAATAACTACCACTTTATCCTTAAAGTGTGTTGTTGATGTTAAGGATAAGTTCATAATAAATTGGATAAATATTAAGGGCTTAGGTATGAACAGTTATTTTGCCGGCCATCGTACTACTCGGTTGTTTAGATAGTCGAGAATAACGATATTCTGTTGCGGGTCTAAATAAATGTCATAAGGATTTGCTAATTGGTTGATTGCCGATCCGCGTCCATTACCACCGGCAACTAAAATACCCATGGTAGCACTTGTTGATCCAGCAGGAAATTTTAATGCTCGATCGTTCTTGGAATCGGTAACATATAAATCACCTGCACTATTAAGAATGATAGCGGTAGGAACATTAAATTGATTGAGTGCTGAACCAGCTCCATTACCACCGGCAACTACGGTGCCACTACAGTTGCCATTACAATTGGGCGGAAAAGCAATAACTCGATTATTCAACTGATCGGATACATAGAGGTATTTATTTTTTGTTAAATAAATTGAAGCCGGGCTATTGAGTTCATTGAGCCCTGAACCCGCCGTACCCGTACCAGCATAAACCGTACCCGTTGATGCATCCGGTGCCCATTTAACAATTCTATTGTTATAAGTATCAGCAATGTATATAGTATCCTGATCAACAGCCATAACATCCGGTCCCGATAATTGATTATCACCACTCCCTTGCCCATTCCCACCGGCAACCACAACACCATAAATATCCGGTGCACTGGTTTGGTTATTAACGATGACAGGTGGCGGAAACTTGACAACACGATTATAGGCGAACCCCGCTATAAAGAATGAATCACTTTTATCAGATGGGCGTAAAGCATAAGGACCATTTGTTTTGTTAAGTTCAGAGCCAGTACCATTACCCCCGTATATTACGGTGCCAGAAGTAGCCCCCGCTGCCCAATAAACTACTCTATTATTTCCTGAATCAGCTATATATAAATTATTTTTTCCATCAATATAAATACCCCCAGGCAAATTTAATTGATTGAGTGCAGAACCCGCACCATTACCACCAGCAATAATAACTGGACCAATATTAGTACGGTTAGACGGTGATTTAGAACAAGAAAATGAACAACACAACACGGCGATTATTATTAACGAATAATATAACTGCTTCATAAATGTTTTTATATTTTTTGTTTTATAAAATTTGCCGAAGTTACTTATAAAATTCTAAAAAGTAAAATGTTTATATACCCTCCCTCGATTGATTGATTAATTTGCTATAAAATGTGCCATGTGCATTTTATAGCAATCCTTATTTAATCTATTCAAATATTGCCGAACCATTGATCGCATGATAAGGTGTATTAAAAAAATGTTGCACGGTATGGTTAAATAATTGTGTATGGTTAACAAAGGTTCGGTGTCCAGCATCCGGTACAATCCATGTGTAAGCATTAGGAATATATGTGCCTATTTCTACCGTATGGGCGGGTAAAATGGCATCATGGTCGCCACCAATAATCAGAACCGGTGCTTTTATAGTCGCTAACATGGCATGACTAATATGTGGTTGATACAGCATCATGATCGTGTATTTCAACTCATTTTTATCATCTTTCGTAGGATTTTTCAAGTTTTGAAGTGAGTCAACTAAATTAACAACCCAATGATAACACCAGCTTGTTATGGCGGTAGTATCAGGTACTAAATTAGCACCACTTGATGCTATTTTGTTAATGTATTCTGGATACTTGATTGCCATTAAGAGTGCAATAATGCCACCGTCACTCCAACCAATCACATTACACTTATGAATATTTAAAGAATCTAATAAGGTTTTAAAATCGGTTGCCATCATATCATAACTTAGTGAATCACTGTAGTCAGTCGATTTACCTTGTGCACGACTATCAGCTGCTATAACTAAGGTTTGTTTAGCAAAAAAAGGAATGTTCGCCTTAAAATCGTTAATACTGCCTCCATTACCGCCAATAAACAAAATTGGATATTTACCAACGACCTCTTTACCGTATTGCTCTACATACATATTAAAATTTCTAATTTGTATATAGCGACCTGCTTGCGTATTGTTCCCATATAGTTGTTCGGGTAAATTTTTTGTGGCATAAACCTGATACGCGGTGAGTAGCATTATAAAGAGGATAATATTTTTTTGAAACATAATGAAGGGGTATTAAGGATTAAAATTTTTATGCAAATTACAGGTTTTTTTGGCTAAATCATTTTTTGAGGTGCTAAGATGTTTTATTAAGGGATAATCAATTCTCAATTTTCAATTTCTTTTGTATGAATCACGGATTACACAGATTTTACTAATTGCACCCAGATAAATCCGGGGGCAATTGATTTTTGTTGTTTTTTTCAGTTTTAACCATGGCTATGAATCTTTTTTGAAATTTATTTTTGTCATCAATTGCATCCAGATTTATCTGGAGGACAAATAAAGCAAAGCAAGAGCATAAAAAATATGAGCCTATTGTTTTTGACAATGGCGACA